>JAZFUS010000080.1:0-4038 GCA_036447315.1 Dehalococcoidia bacterium | reverse complement strand
TACCGGATATGGGCGGGTCAATGTCCCCTTCGCGGACCGCACCATCACCGAGATCGCCTGTCACGGCCGGGGGGCCAACGCTATGGGCGGGCCCTCCATAAGGTCCATCCTGGACATGGGTGGTCAGGACTGTAAGGCCATTCAGATCGATGAGAAAGGCAAGGTGATCCAGTTCCTGATGAACGACAAGTGCGCCGCCGGTACCGGCCGGGGCATGGAGGTTATCGCCGACCTGCTCTCCGTTCCCATCACCGAGCTGGGCCAGCGCTCCCTGGATATACCGGAGGAGCCCCCGGCGGTATCCAGCACCTGCGTGGTCTTTGCCAAGACAGAAACAGTGGGCCTGCTGCGGGAGGGCTGGAACATTAACCAGGTACTGGCCTCATACTGCTCCGCCATGGCCCACCGGGTATATACGCTGCTTCAGCGCATGGGCGTGCAGAAGGAATTCACCATCACCGGCGGCATAGCCAAGAACGTGGGCGTAACCACCCGCATCCTCAAGGAGCTGGGGATCGACGATATGGTCAAGCTTGAGCCCGATACCCAGATCGCCGGTGCTGTGGGGGCTGCCGTCTTCGCCAAAGACCTCCTGGCAAAGAAGAGGAAAGCAGAAGCAGCCGGGTAGGTAACAAAATGTTAGGCCGCATACTGAAAAGGCTGGTGGCAGCCCCGGGCTTAATCGCCAACTACGGCTATGCCGATGGCTCGGGCTCATATTACATAACGATTGACACCGATAAGTGCAATAATTGTGGGGCCTGTGTAACGGCGTGCCCGTCCCAGGTATTCGAGATCATCACCGACGACTACGATGACGAGGTGGCCGCGGTGCGGGACGAGTCGAAAAAGAACATCAAGTATGCCTGCGATCCCTGCAAGCCGGTGGGCGACCGCCCGCCCCTGCCCTGTGTGGAGGCCTGCGAGCCGGGGGCCATCACCCACTCCTGGTGACTCTTTTCTTTATCCCTCTCCCCCTCGGTCCCCCTCTCCCAGGGAGAGGGGGAAGTGTTAGTTTAGGGGGTACCCCTAAGACCCCAGCGGGGGCTTTGCCCCTGCACCCCATCCGTCAGGCAGAGGGCCATCAACCAATCAAAGCCGGGCCCGTTACGCTCCGCAAGCCGGAGGCCATCACCCACTCCTGGCGACCTAAACTTATCCGTTTACCTTATCAAACAAAAGCCGGGCCCGTCATTTCCCGCAAGCCGGAGGCCATCACTCATCCCAAGCAAGGCCCGTTATGTCCCGCACGCGAGACATATCGGGACAACTATTATGTTAACACGAGCCACCAGACCCCCTCCGGACCCCATATTGTTAACATAATAGTAATAGTGCGAACATGTTAATTCCCGTAAAAACACCCCTCAAAGCTTAACATAACTCCCCTTCGGGTATCGCCCTATGCATTATCTCCTCCTCGATCACATCCAGCAGAGTGTCCAGGCCCAAACCCCTGGCCGCGGAGACCCGCACCACCCGGTGCCCCTGACGACTCAGCATTTCGACATGTTCCTCGGTTTCCTCCCCTGGGGCACAGAGGTCAACCTTATTCAGCACCAGGACCAGGGCTTTCCGGTCCAGGCCCAGTTCCCTCAATACCTCCTGCACGGAATGGACCTGCTGCGCGGCGTGGGGATGGTTAAGGTCCACCACCTCCAGGAGCAGGTCGGCCTCCCCCATCTCCTCCAGGGTGGCCCTGAAGGCGGCCACCAGGGTAGGCGGCAGCTTCTGGATAAAGCCCACGGTATCGGTGAGCAGGGCGTGTCCTCCATGGGGAAGATTGAAGCGGCGGGTGATGGGGTCCAAGGTGCTGAAAAGCCGGTCCTCCACCAGGACATCGGACCGGCACAGGGCGTTACACAGGGTGCTTTTGCCGGCATTGGTGTAGCCTACCAGGGCCACAACGGGTACCCCATTGACCTGGCGGCGGCGGCGATAGAGTGTCCGCTGGCGCCGCACATCCTCAATAGCCCCCTGGAGGCGGTGGATCCGGCGCCGGGCCAGCCGCCGGTCGGTCTCCAGCTGGGACTCCCCGGGGCCCCGGGTACCGATGCCGCCCCCCAGGCGCTCAAGGTGGCTCCATTGCCCGGCCAGGCGGGGCAGCAGGTACTGATGCTGGGCCAGCTCCACCTGAAGCTCCGCCTCCCGGGTGCGGGCATTACGGGCGAAGATATCCAGGATCAGGGCGGTACGGTCTATGACCTTGACCTTAAGGGCATCCTCCAGGGTGCGCTGCTGGCGGGGTGTAAGCTCATCATCGAAAATGACCACATCGTAGCCCATCTCCCCTTTCAGGGAGACCAACTCGTCCAGCTTTCCAATCCCCAGGTAATGCCGGGCGGAAGGGTGAGGGAGGTGCTGGATCAGGCTCCCCACTACCTTCACACCGGCACTGGCGGCAAGCTGGCCAAGCTCCTCCAGGGAGCTCCGGGCGGACCAGCCGTCCCGGGCCCTGTCGGCGGACACCGCCACCAGACATGCCCTTTCCGGGGCCTTCTTGGTGACATGGATTCTCTTGGTGATAGGACTCCTTTTATGTCAATAATTGCCCGGTTATGTCAGGTACATAGCGTTTTATGTCAGGACTTCCCCTTATGCCAGGCGCTCAGGCGCTTCAGGCCCTCCTCCACCCGGTCATCAGGGGTAGTGATGGAGAGGCGAATGTAGCCCTCCCCGTTGGGCCCGTAGCCCAGGCCCGGAGTAACCACCACGCCGGCCTCATCCAGCAGCTTGCCGGCGAAGTCCATGGAGCCGAAACCCTCGGGAATCTTGGCCCAGACATAGAGGCTGGCCTTGGGAGGAACGGTCTTGAGCCCGATCCGGTTCAGGGTCTCCACAATACGGTCCCGGCGCCGCTGATAGATGGCGTTGTGCTCATCGATGCAGTCCTGAGGCCCTTCGAGGGCGGCAATGGCCGCGAGCTGTACGGCCTGAAAGATACCCGAATCCAGATTGGATTTCACCCTCATCAGGCCATTGATGATCCGGTCATTTCCCACCACCATGCCTATACGCCACCCGGTCATGTTGTAGGTCTTGGACAGGGAATGAAACTCCACCCCCACCTCCCGGGCCCCGGCTGCCTGGAGGAAGCTTACCGGGCGATAGCCATCGAAGGCCACGTCGGAGTAGGGGCCGTCGTGGCACACCGCCAGGTCGTATTTCCGGGCAAAGGCCACCACCCGCTCGAAGAAATCTATGCCGGCCACCGCCGCCGTGGGGTTGTTGGGGTAGTTCAGCCACATGACCTTGGCCCGCTGGGCCACCCCGGCGGGAACGGCGTCCAGGTCGGGCAGGAAACCGTTCTCCTCCTTCAGGGGCAGATAGTAAGACTCACCCCCGGCGAACATCGTGCTCACGGAATAGACCGGGTATCCGGGGTCCGGGACCAGGGCCACGTCCCCGGGGTCGATAAAGCAGAGGGCCATGTGGCCGATGCCCTCCTTGGAGCCGATGAGGGGCAGCACCTCCTTATCCGGATCGAAGACCAGGCCGAAGCGTTTCTCATACCAGGCGGCAACGGCCTGGCGGAACTCGGGGAGACCGTCGGTCTCGGGGTAGCGATGGTTGGCCGGGTCCTTGGCCGCCTCGTAGAGGCGCTCCACAATATGGGAGGGGGTGGGGATATCGGGGTCCCCGATGCCGAAGGTGACCACGTCCTCCCCCCGGGCCTTCTTTTCCGCTATCTTCCGGCTGATCTCCACAAAGAGATAGGGTGGCAGCTGCTCAATGCGCTTGGACATCTCCATAGGTTTCTCACTCCTCCTCAGACCATTCACCTGTAAATACCGTCCCGGCGGGACCGCTCAAATATACCTCACCGCCCCCATCCCATTCCAGGGTCAGGGTACCCCCTGGCAGTGTTATGTCAACTTTATTCTCGATATAGCCGTGCAGCCGCGCCGCCACCGCAATGGCACAGGCCCCGGTGCCGCAGGAGAGGGTCGCCCCCGCTCCCCGCTCCCAGACACGGGCCCGGATCCCGCCCCCCGGCAGCCGGTTGGCCACCTCGAAGTTCGCTCGCTGCGGGAACAT
>JAZFUS010000079.1:0-2642 GCA_036447315.1 Dehalococcoidia bacterium | reverse complement strand
GCCTCCGTCCCCCACACCCTGGCCCTGGCCGTGGAGTCAAAGCTGGGCTTGCAGCTCATACAACACTACGGCGCGGTGGACGCCAGCGGCCTGACCAGGACCAGGCTGGACGACCCCCCCGACGCCCGCCGTTTCACGGCGGGCAGGACCTACCCGGGCAACGAGGTAAAGCTGGTGGACGCCTCGGGCCGGGAGGTGCCCCGGGGTGAGGTGGGGGAGATCATGGGCCGCGGCCCCACCATGGATGTCGCCTACTTCGGGGACCCCGAGGCCACCTGGGCTGCCTGGAGCCGGGACGGCTGGCGCCGGCTGGGGGACCTGGGCAGGATGGACGAGCAGGGCTACCTGAGCATCGCGGGCCGCGAGAGCGACATGATCATCCGGGGGGGCCAGAATATCTACCCCGCGGAGATCGAGGCCCTGCTCCTCTCCCATCCTCAGGTATCGGCGGCGGCGGTGGTCCGCATGCCCGACCGGGTGATGGGGGAGCGGGCCTGCGCCTATATCGTGCTGAAACCCGGGGGTGAGCTCACCTTCGAGGAGATGGTCTCCTTCCTCCGCGATAAAAAAATCGCCAGCTATAAGCTGCCCGAGAGGCTGGAGGTCCTGGAGGAGCTGCCCCTGGCCGGGGGCCAGAAGGTGGACAAGAAGGCCCTCGAGAAGGACGCGACCGGGAAGCTCAGGGCCGAAGGCAAGCTTTAGGCCGGCCCCAACCACCGGCGACCGATAAGGCGGATAAAAACAAGGAGGAAATATCATGGTCGATTACAAGCGGTACGAGACCCTCAAGGTGGAGAGAGCGGACGGGATAGCCACGGTCACCCTCAACCGGCCCCAGGCTTTAAATGCCATTAACCGGCGGATGCACTCCGAGCTGGAGGACATCTGGGGGGACCTGATGAAGGATGAGGAGGTCAACGTGGCCGTCCTCACCGGGGCGGGGAGGTGCTTCTCCGCCGGGGGTGATATCAAGGACATGCTGGCCGCCAGAGAAGCGAAAGAGGACTTCGCCAATTTCGAAGGAGCCCGCCGGCTGATCATGAATGTCTCGTCCATGGAGAAACCCGTCATCGCCGCCATCAACGGGGACGCCTATGGGCTGGCCGCCAACATAGCGCTCTTCAGCGATATCATCATCGTTGCCGACCACGCCCGCATCGGTGATCCCCACGTGAGGATCGGGAATGTGGCCGGGGACAGCGGCGCCATCGTCTGGCCGCTCCTGCTGGGGATGGTCAAGGCCAAGGAGCTGCTCCTTCTCGGCGACACCATCCTGGCCGGGGACGCGGAGCGGCTGGGGATGATCAACTATGCCCTGCCCGGGGACCAGGTGCTGCCCAAGGCCATGGAGTTTGCCCACCGCCTGGCCCAAGGCCCCAGCCTGGCCATCCGCTGGACAAAGGTATGCATCAACAAGCCGTTGCGCCAGATGGTGAACCTGATGCTGGATGCCTCCCTGGGCATAGAGTTCGCGGTCACCAACGAGTCCTACGACCACGAGGAGGGAGTCCGCGCCTTCGTCGAGAAACGGGAACCCCGGTTCCTGGGCAAATAGGGGCACCCGTCTCGCCCTTGCGCTATATGGTATAATCCGGGGAAATACCAAGTTTAGAGAGGTGACAGCTCATGAGCAATCAACCCTACAGCCAGGTTTATCAGTCCTTCTCCATCGGACCCATGACCCTGAAAAACCGTGTGGTGATGCCCCCCATGGCCACCAACACGGCCGACGACGATGGTTTCATCACCCAGCAGGCCCTGGACTATTATGAGGCCCGGGCCCGGGGGGGTGCGGGGCTCATCATCGTGGAGGTGAGCTGCGTCGCCTCTCCCCAGGGGAAGAGCGCGGCGGGCCGGTTCGTCATCGACAACGACAAGTATGTCCCCGGCCTGAAGAAGCTGGCCGAGGTCATACACCGGCATGGGGCCATGGCAGCCATCCAGCTCCAGCACTCCGGGAAGGAGGCCAACTGCCAGGACTCGGGCGAGGCGCCGGTGGCCCCTTCCGTGGTGCCCGCCACCCACGGGGGCGAAACCAGGGAGCTGACCAGAGAGGGAATCCAGTCCCTGGTCCAGGCCTGGGCCGGGGCGGCGATGCGGGCCAAGGAGGCCGGCTTCGATGCCGTGGAGGTGCACGGGGCTACCAATTACCTGCTGGCGCAGTTTCAGTCCTCCCTCTGGAATAAACGGACCGATGACTACGGGGGCGACATCGGGAACCGGGGACGCTTTCTGGTGGAGGTCCTCCAGGCTATCCGGTCGGCGGTAGGGCCCGACTTCCCCTTCTGGCCCCGGATCAATGTTCAGGAGTTCGGCAAGATGGGGGGCCTGACGGGAGACGAGGGCAAAGAGCTGGCCCGCATGGCCGAGGCCGCCGGCAGCTATGCCATCAATGTCACCGGCTTCGGGGGTGGCGACTATGGGCGGGTGCCGCCCATGGGGGTGCCCCTGGGGAATATGTTCGCCATGGCCGAGGGCATAAAAAAGACCGTCAAGGTCCCGGTGATGGTGACGGGCAGGGTGGACCCCGCGCAGGGAGACGTGGCTATCCGGGAGGGCAAGACCGATCTGATATGCGTGGCCCGCGGCCTCCTGGCGGATGCCGAGCTGCCCCGGAAATATGCCGAGGGCCGCCCGGAGGA
>JAZFUS010000078.1:0-3597 GCA_036447315.1 Dehalococcoidia bacterium | reverse complement strand
GACTATCTGCTCGAACTGGTCCGGTGTCCTGGTCTTGCCCGGCCCGTGAGGGAAGATGGTATCCCCGGAGAAAAGGTGCTTTCCCGAAAGCAGGCACACGCTGCCCGGTGTGTGACCCGGGGTGTGAATAACCGCCAGCTTGACCGTGCCCAGGCTGAGCACGTCCCCTTCATTCATGGCCAGGCCGGGGGCGGAGGGGAGCTGGCCGGTCTCCTGGGGGTGCACCGCCACCTGGGCTCCCAGTGCGGCCCTCACCTGAGAGAAGGCCTCCAGGTGGTCGGCGTGGGTGTGGGTAATCAGTATATATCTGATCCAGAGGTCCTCGACCTCGGCCAGGATTCTCTCGGGCTCCCCCGGGGTATCGATGATGACGCCCTCTTTGGTCTCGGGGCACGAGGCTATGTAGCAATTGGTGCCGTAGGGCCCTAGCTGAAGCTTCTTGATCTGGATCTCGCCGTCGTAGTGCAGAGCCATTTAACCCCCCCGCCGTGTGATGGGTCGGTAGGTCAAGAGCATACCAGAATGGCCCCCGGGTGTCAAAGGGCCGGGCGGTGAATTGCCCGGAAGGGGAGTGTGTGCTAAACTTGGCTCAGTATGACCTACTCCGTCGCGGCCTCGGATTGTGATGAGTTGGAGGGGCCCTGGCAAGGGCTCCTGGGGTCCGCCGTCACCAACACCCCCTTTCATACCAGCCAGTGGCTGCGGGCATGGTGGGCGCAGTTCCAGGATGAGCGGGAAATGCTGTTGCTCGAGGTGCGCCGCGGCCGTGAAGCGGTGGGAATTGCCCCCTTTATGCGCCGGGGGCAGGAGATCACCCTTATCGGAAGCAGCCATATCTGCGATTATATGGACATTATTGTAGCTCGGGGCCAGGAACCTGCCGTAGCGGCGGCCCTACTGGACTACCTGGACTCCCAGGAATGGCAGTCTATAGACCTGCCCTCCCTGGCCCATGACTCCCCCGTCCTCAGCCACCTGGCTCCCCTGGCCCGGGCCAGGGGCTACCGGGTGGAGGTGACGGAAACGGACACCTGCCCTCAGCTGGAGCTTCCCTCCACCTGGGAGGAATACCTCTCAGGGCTGAGCTCCCGGCATCGCCACGAGATCCGGCGCAAGCTGCGCCGCCTGGACCAAACCGGGTCCGCCCGCTATTACGCCGTCGACGGCCTGGGCGGTCTGCGCCAGGACGTGGACGATTTTACCCGCCTCTTCAGAGAGAGCCGGAGCGATAAGGCGGAGTTCATGACGCCGCAGATGGCCGACTTCTTTCAGGCCACGGCCCAATCCATGGCCGGTGGGGGGTATTTAAAATTGTTTTTTCTGGAGGTGGGCGGGGCGCGGGTGGCCGCCGCCCTTTGCTTCGACTACGGGGATGCCCGCTATCTCTACAACAGCGGCTACGACCCTCAGTATTCCTATTTCAGCGTGGGCCTGCTGCTCAAGGTCCTTTGCCTCAAGGATGGGATCGAGACCAACAAAAAACGCTTCGATTTCCTGAGGGGGGTTGAGGACTACAAATACGACCTGGGCGGACGGGATGTGCCCATCTACAGGTGCCTAATCAGGAGACCCTGACCCCAGGTCCCGCTGGTACCACAGGGTGACCGCCTTCTTCTTGAAGCCCGCCGATCTGTATAGCCCTACGGCGCTCCGGTTCTGGCTGTCGACCGTGAGCTCGACCGTCTTTATCCCCTGTTCCCCGAGGCGGTCGAGCCCAACGGCCAGGGCCGCCCGGCCCAGGCCGCGGCCCCGGTATGGGGGAAGGACCCCCATCATGAAGATGCGGCCCTCACCCCCTTGAGGGGCGGGAAGCACAGCCCCGTAGATGCCCCCCCAGCAGTAGCCGACCACCCTGTCGCCCTCGGTGATGAGGGCGATGCCCCGGGAGCCCGGGGAGGTCACCCCCGTCCAATAGCTTATCTCCTCCACCGAGTTGGCCCGAAAGCCCCAGCTTCCGGCAAAGGCCAGGTTCTGGATTTCGGTCAGCGTTGACTCATCCCCCGGTCGAAAGGGACGGTGCCCAAATCCGGGGGGCAGCTCGGCCGGCCCCCGGCCGGCCCGGAGCTCCAGGCGCATCTCCCATTCCTGATGTACCGCCTCGAAGCCGTGATGCTGGACAAAGGCCCGGGCCGCCTTCATCCGGTGGGGGATGCGAACGTGGGCGACGGGGGCCCCCAGCTCCCGGGCATGGTCCATGAGCCTGGTCAACAGGCTGCTGCCGATGCCCCGGCGGCGGTGATCGGGGTGGATACAACCCCCCAGGATGGCCCGGCCGATTTCCATCTCCCGAAACAGCGTGCCATAGCCCGCCATCTCCCCGGCCAGCACGGCCAGGAACATATCCTCTTCGGGGTGGCAATTGGGCTGTTCCAACCATTCCCTGAGGCGCCGGGCGGTCATGGCCTTGCCCTCCCGGGCCGCGCCGGTCACCCGGTTGATGAATCCTACCCAGGCATCCACGTCATTGGGGGTGAAGTTACGGACGGTCGGGGATATTCTGAGGCTCCTTTGTTGTTCAACTCCGCAATATCGCATTGTAGCAAACAGGGGGATATGATACAATAAATAGCCCAAATCCTATGGAATCGAGGCCCTATGGAAGGTTCAGATAACTCCGTCCTGGTGATTACCGCCCACCCCGATGATGCCGAGATCGGTGCCGGGGGGACCCTGGCCCGCTGGGTGGCCGAGGGGCGGGAGCTTAACTATGTGGTGTGCACCAACGGGGACAAGGGTTCGGGCGACTTCGACATGGTTCCGGAGAGGCTGGCCCAGGTCCGCCGGCAGGAGCAGCTGGCGGCTGCCGCGGCCCTGGGGGTGAAGGAGGTCGTTTTCCTGGACTACCCCGATGGGAGCCTGGAGGATACCCCGGAGTTCCGGGGCCGGCTGGTCCGCGCCATTCGCAGATTCAGGCCTCACACCGTGGTGTCCACGGACCCTTACCGAAAATATATCTGGCACCGGGACCATCGCATCACGGGCCGGGTGGTCCTGGATGCCATATTCCCCTATGCCCGGGACCATCTATCCTATCCGGAGCTCATGAAGGAAGGGCTTCTGCCCCACAAGGTGAAGGAGGTCTACCTCTGGGCGGCGGAGGAGCCGAACACCTTTATCGACATAAACGATACCCTGGCCACAAAGCTGGCGGCCCTGGCCTGCCATGTGAGCCAGGTGGGGTCGGACACGGTGGGCCTGGAGGAGAGGATGCGAAGCAGGGCCTCCCTGCTGGGAGAGAGCCAGGGGATTCTGGCCGAGGCCTTTCACCGGGTCGAGATACTGCGCTGAGGCCGGCCTGGTCCTACCACTAATCCCCTTCAGACCTTCCTGATCCGGCAGAGCAGGGCCCGGAAGTTGGGGTAGCCCAGGATGGGATCGCGGAGATCGTTGGGCGTCAGGGTGTTGGCGCTGGCCCCGCTCCATCCGTGGGAGATCTGGGCCACCCCGGGAACGATGTCCCGGGTAACCCAGGCCTTCACCTGGATGCCGCCCCGCAGGGTTTCCACCAGCACGTCATCTCCGTCCTCGATGCCCAGCCCCCCGGCGGTATCGGGGTGTATCTCCACCCTGGGATGGGGCTCCCGGCGGCTCAGGCTG
>JAZFUS010000077.1:0-11577 GCA_036447315.1 Dehalococcoidia bacterium | reverse complement strand
GTGGAGTTGCCGGGCATGGTGTCCTCGCCGCGCTGGTTGATGGCGCAGGTGTCCACGTCCACACAGGCTTCGCCGTTGTCATCGAAGTACTTCTTGGTCACCTTGCCCTTGACGTAGACGGCGTCGGAGAGATAGACGAACTTGCGGTATTCGGCGTAGGAGCGCTTGATCCAGCCATCGTCTCCGATCCAGTTGGTGAGGAGGTGGAGGAGCCAGCAGTTGCGCTGCACACCCACGTCGTAGGGGTAGGGGAGACCCGCGAAGTTGGCGGCCGCCTTGTTATAGTGCACCCCGTACACGGGCTCCCAGGAGCCGGTGGCGGGGTCGCGGAAGGCCCAGGCGGGGTGCGCCCGGTACAGCCGCAGCGCCATGCCGTGGGCCTTGATCTCGATGGGAGATGAGCCCACGCAGAAGGCGATGATGTCCGTTATTCCCAGGGGGCCCTTGATCACCGGCTTGAGCTCATCCCCCACATTGACATCCTCCCAGTAGCGGGGGTTGGAGCCCCGGACCTCTTCGTCCAGGCAGTCCGCCTCCACCTTTTCCAGCTCCTCCTCCTTCCAGGGGTGGGGGAGCGTTAGCTTTGAGTACTTGCCGGCGTCCCGGGCCGCCTTGCGCTCGGCGCGCACGATCCATACCCCGGCCTTGGCGATGAGCTCTCCGTGTTGATTGGTGAAACGGGCCTCCTGGTTCTCCATGACCAGCTTTCCCGCGAACTCGCTGGATTTCTCATCGAACCCGGTAAAGATGCATTCCGGGGTGATGATATCGTTCTCCTTGATGGGGCGGTAGATCTCCCAGTCGTTGCCGGCATGGAAGCCGTGGACCCCGGCCAGGCCCTGGAGCACCCAGGTGGGGTAGATGCTGTAGAGGAAAGATGGCGGCGCCACCAGGCCGCCGTAGCGGGTGGTCTTGGCATATTCGGGGTCGCGATACAGGGGGTTGGGGTCCCCGATGCCGTTGACGAATTTGCGGATGTTGTCCTTGGAAGCCATCTCGTTGAAGATGTTGCCGATACGAAGGCTTACCCCTATCCGCTTCTTCCAATCCTCCAAGGCCTGTGGGGTGATCTGCCCCTCGGACAATTTCACTTCGGATTCTGCCATGAAAATAAACCTCCTGTATTCTTTAGGGCCCGAGCTGCTTCCGGGCCGCCTCTTTGAGCTCCTCCCGGAAATCCGGGTGGGCGATGTTGATCAGTTCCTGGGCCCTCTGCCTCAGGGTCTTGCCCTTGATATGGGCCACGCCGTATTCGGTGACCACGTAATCGGCCATGTTGCGCTGGATGGTAACCGGGGTCCCTTCGGGGAGGGCGGGCATGATGCGGGAGACGGCGCCGTCCAAGGCGGTGGAGGGAAGGCAGGTTATGGCCTTGCCCCCCCGGGACAGCCAGGCCCCGAAGACGAAGGCTATCTGCCCCCCGGCCAGGCTGCGCACCCGGGTGCCCAGCCCTTCGGCGGTGATCTGCCCCGTCATATCGATGGCCAGGGCGTTGTTGATGACGGTCATGTTGTCATGGGCCGCGATGACCCGGATATCCTCCAGGTACTCCACGTCCACCAGGTTGAAGAGGGGGTTCATGTGCACCCACTCCATCTCCTCCCGGGTGCTGCCCCCGATGGAGGTCACCACCACCTTTCCCGGGTTGACGGTCTTACGGGAGCCGTTGATGACCCCGTTCTGTATCAGGGAGATGATCCCCGGGGGTGTGGCCTCGGAATGGTAGCCCAGGTCTTTCCTGCCCTCCAGGATGCCCAGGCTTACCAGGGGCTCGGTGGTGCGTCCCACCCCGATCTGGATGGTATCGCCATCATTGACCAGCTCCGAGATATACCCGGCTATCTTCTTCACATGGGGCTCGGGCTCCTTGAGCGCCCGCCCGGCCAGGGAGCCCGTTCCGGGTGACCCGCCGGTGGATACATGCTCCACGAAGTGGTCTATCTGCGAGACGTGGATGAAGTTATCGCCGTAGGTCCGGATGAGGTTATTGTTTATCTCGGCGATGACCATGGTGGCCTTCTGGACGTGGCGTTTCTTGTTCCAGAGGGAGGCGCCGAAGCTGCAGAAACCCGCATCGTCGGGTTGGGATACCTCGGTGAGGAGGATGTCGGCTCCCAGGTTGGTGATCTCCTCGAAGGGGATGAGGGTCCCGGTATCCAGGTCGCAGCGGCGCTCATCCACCATGTCCTGGCAGATCGCCGTGGGCATACCCACGGTGATAGCGAAGGAGTCGTCCCAGCCGGGGTCGTACCAGCCGAAGTCATATCCCGGCGATGGGATATAGACCTTGACCCCTTTGAGCTCATCTTTCCTGGCGGCGATGGCCAGGCCCACGGCGAAGGCCTCCCGGCCCGCGGTGAACACCAGATGGTCCCCCGACTTCACCATATTGGCGGCCTCATCGGCGGTCAGGAGCTTCTTTTTAAATCCCGCCTCCCAATCGCGTACGGTCATATCCCCTCTTTCGATTCCTGTCCCGAGGCCTGTCTCCTGGGCAGCCGCACGGTGGCCTGCCCCGGGGCGGTTATCTCGCCCCTCTGGTTCTCGGCCCGGATCTCCAGGTCCACCAGGGCCTGTCCGTCCTGAATATACTTGCGGGTGACCTTGCCCCGGCACCAGGTGGTATCTCCAATGACATTGAACAGCCGGAGCTCGGCATAGAGGCGCTGGAGGAAGCCTTCATCCCCCATCCAGTTGGTCACCAGGTGTCCCAGCCATGAGATGCGCTGGGGCCCGTAGTCATAGGCCCCGGGGATGCCGATCTCCTGGGCCCGGCTATCCTCCATGTGGACCAGCTCGGGGACATCCTGGGCGCCGGTGGTGTTATCCTGCATGGCCGACGCCGGGTGGCGGCGGCGGTAGGCCAGGGCCAGCCTGTGGGCCTTCATAAAATAGGAGCCCGCCCCCATGCACCAGGCGATGATATCCCTCATGGACAGCGGTCCCTTGACCACCGGGGTCAGCTCATCGCCCTCCCGGACGTCCTCCCAGTAGCGAGGGTTGGCTCCCCTCACCACCTCCCTATCGTAGTCGCCGTCGATGGCCAGGAGCTGCTCCGGGGTATATACCGCCCGCGCGTCGCCGGAATACTTTCCCTGCTTACGGGCGTTTGCCCTTTCGGCCCGGACGCACCAGCCCCGGGCCGTGGCGACCACCTCGTCCCTCTGGTTGCGGAAAGTCGACTCGGAGACCTGAACGATCATCCGGCCCGCGTACCGGCTGGGCTTCTCGGTGACATCGGTGAGCTTTTCCGTCACGGAGTAGCTGTCGCCCAGCCGCAGGGGCTTGTACCAGGTCCAGTCATTTCCCGAGTGGAAGGCATGGATGCCGGGGAGTCCCCCCCAGGTGCCTATGGGCCAGTAGATGCTGTAGAGGAAACAGGGTGGGGCCATGAGGCCGCCTTGGCTTTTCCGGGCATATTCCTCGTCGCACCATAGGGGGTTGTCGTCCCCAATACCATGGGAAAAATGCCTGATGGCGTCCTTGGTGGCCTCTACGTTGAACCAGGTGTCCCGGGGTTGAAAATCAACCCCCAGCCGGGCCCTTAGGTCCGCCACCATATCGTCGGTTATTACCGCATGTGGTCGGGTCACTGAGTATCGTCCTTCTTCGCCGTATTTTAGCAGGACTGCCGGGTTTTGTCGAGGCCGCCCGTGACCCCGGAGCTCGATTTGACATGGGCTTCGGGCCTGAGATATATTTAAGATTGAATTTTCCGAAAGGGGGTCCCGTGGCTCAGGGTGAGATCACCATCGATGAGAGGTTCTGCAAGGGGTGTGGCTACTGCGTCAGATTCTGCCCCCATGACTGCATAGTGCAGCCGGGGGACAAGTTCTCACCCCAGGGCTACCTGCTCCCGGTCCTCGAAAGCGCCGAGCGGTGCAACGCCTGCGGGATCTGTGCCTGGATGTGCCCCGATCACGCCATCGAGGTCTACAAATACGTTGACTCCGAGGCCCCCCTCCCCGCCTGACCGGGGCCTCCCGCTCCCGAGCGGGAATATGGGTGGACCCCCTTATATTAAATCTTAGGTGAACCATGGAAGAAAAGCTCTTTGTCCAGGGGAATGAGGCGGTCGGCTGGGGCGCTGTCGCCGCGGAGTGCGAGGCCTTTTTTGGCTACCCCATTACCCCTCAGAACGAGATAACCGAGTGGTTTGCCCGCGAGTTCCCCGCCCGGGGAAAGGTCTTCGTCCAGTCGCAGAGCGAGACCGGCTCCATCAACATGGTCCATGGGGCCTCGGCCTGCGGGGTGCGGACCATGACCTCCACCTCCGGCCCCGGCTGGGGGCTGATGCAGGAGGGCATGTCCAATTTGGCCAACTCCGAGCTTCCCTGTGTCATCGTGCTGGTGCAGCGGGGGGGTCCGGGGGCGGGCACCACCCGCCACGCCCAGATGGACTATATGACCACCACCCACGGGGGAGGGGCGGGGGGCTATAAAAACATCGTCCTGGCCCCGGCCTCCGTTCAGGAGACCTACGACCTGGTGCAAACGGCCTTCCATCTGGCCGATAAGTACCGCAATCCGGTGATAGTCTTGAGCGATGCCATCCTGGGCCAGATGGCGGAGCCCCTGGAGCGGAGGCTCCTGGAGTTCGACCCCCTTCCCCACAAGGACTGGGCGGTGACGGGGAGGGGACGGCACAGCGACGGCAAGCGCCGCAGCATCTCCATCGGGCAGGGCTTCATGCCCAATCCCACGTATCCCACCTATCTCTCCTTCATGGAGGGCCTGGACGTGAAGTTCCGGCGGATGAAAGAGGCTGAAATCAGGTATGAAACCTATCTCACGGAGGATGCCGATCTCATCCTGGTGGCCTATGGCTCTATCGCCCGGGTTTCCCAGGGGGCGGTGAATATGGCCCGGGCGGCGGGGCTGAAGGTGGGGCTGGTGCGCCTCATCACCCTCTGGCCCTTCCCCTATGAGGCCATCCGCGGCCTGGCCGGGGATGCGGTAAGGTTTCTGGTGGTGGAGGACAGCCTGGGGCAGATGGTAGAGGATGTAAACTCCGCCGTGGCGGAACGGTCGCCGGTGCACTTTCTGGGGATGCTGGCCCGCCACGAGCCCCGGGAGATGGGGATGATCTTTCCCGACCGGGTCCTGGAGGAGATCAAGAGGGTAACGTCCTAGAGGGGTAGTCGCTATGGAAAAAGAGAGGGTTGCCGGAATACCGGACATGTGGATGAGGACGGAGAACCTGCCCATACCCTCCTGTCCGGGCTGTCAGGAGCCGGTGGCCACCCGGCTCATCCTGGAGGTCCTGGAGGAATTGGGCCTGGAGGACCGGGCTATCATGGTGGTGGGGGTGGGCTGCAGCTGTATCCTGCCCCTGTCCATCAATATCGACTATATCATGTGTGCCCACGGGCGTCCGCCCGACGGCGCTACCGGTATGAAGAGGGTCTTTAAGGATGAGGCCCTGGTCTTCACCCTGCAGGGGGACGGGGACTGCATCGCCATCGGGGCCGGGCCGCTGGTCAACGCCGCCATCCGGGGGGAGAAGTTCACCATCATCATGCTCAACAACGCCACCTACGGGACCACGGGAGGGCAGATGGCTCCCACCACCATCATGGGGCAGAGGACCACCACCACCCCCCAGGGGCGGTCCCCGGTGGAGGGATATCCGGTGCATGTCCCGGAGATGCTGACCTCCTTTGAGGGTGTGGCCTACACCGCCCGGGGGGCGGTCAATACCCCGGCCAATTATCAGCGGACCAGGCGATATGTCAGGACCGCGTTCCAGAAACAGCTCGACGGCGCCGGTCTCAGCTTTGTGGAGATCCTGGCCGCCTGCCCCCCCGACTGGCACATGACACCCCTGGAATCCCTGGATTGGATCGAGAATAAGTTGATCCCCGAATATCCTTTGGGGGAGTTTAAAACCGGGCCGGCGGGCGCGGCGAGGCCCGGGCCGGCGCCCGAAGCGGTGCCCGAAACGGTGACGATCGCCGGGGAGGCCCGATGACCTCGGGGAATAACCGGGGCCACGATGTTATCATGGCCGGGATCGGAGGGCGGGGGGTCCTGGTGGCCGGCCTGGTGCTGGCCCAGGCGGCCCTGACCAGGTTCGACCACGTGGTCTGGCTTCCCTCCATGACCACGGCCATGAGGGGCGGTCCCTGCGAGGCCGCGGTAAGCTTCTCCTCCGAGCCCATCGCCTCGCCCCTGGTGTGGCGGCCTCAGGCGGTGGTCGTCATGGAGTCCTCCCAGCTTCAGGGACTCGAAGACAGGGTCCAGCCCGGGGGGGTTATCATCGTCGAGGAGGCGGGGCTGGGCCGGAAGGTGAAGCGAGACGATGTCCGGGTCATGATGGTACCCGCCATAGCCACCGCTGTGGAGATCGGCGACAGCCAGGCGGCCAACATGGTCCTCCTCGGGGTATATATCGGCCTGACCCGGGTGCTGCCCCCGGAGCTGGTCGAGTCACAGATAGCGGGCAAATTCGGCGGCAATGACAGGGTCCTCTCTTTGAACAGGGCAGCTTTCAGTCGGGGGCTGAAACTGGCATCTTCGTAAAGGGTGTACGGTGATGGCGTCGGGTCGGTGGGGAGGTTTCCTGGAAAGGAGGTCCCATGCCACTCAGTGTAAAGGCCACCTTTTTTATGCCGGGTCTGGATTTTGGTGAGGATGTCATTAAAGGGGTAGGGGCTGTTTTCCAGGGGAGAAACTGCGCCTCTGAAGATGAGATCATAGACTTTGCCCGGGATGCCGATGCCGTTATCTCGCCCACCTCCATTCAGCCCTTCACCCGGAGGGTGATCGAGAGCCTGGATCGGTGCCGTATCATCGCCAGCGTCGGCGTGGGTTATGAGAGCATCGACCTCCCGACGGCCACCGAGCATGACATCTGTGTCACCAATGTCCCCGATTACTGCTTAGATGAGGTCTCGGACCATGCCATGGCCCTCATTCTTTCCTGTGCCCGCAAGATTTCGCACCTGAACCGGGCCATTCGCCGGGGGAGGTGGACGGGCAGCCGCGAGATTCGCCGGGAGATTTTACCTCCCATGTTCCGGCTGCGGGGGCAGACCCTGGGCATCGTGGGCATGGGACATATCGCCCGGAGCTTGCTACCCAAGGCCAGGGGGTTCGGGCTCAGGACCATCGCCTATGACCCCTTCGTCTCCGCCGGAGTCATGAGAAGCCTGGGGGTGGAGCGGGTCGACCTGGACCGGCTGTGCGCCGAGTCGGACTACATCTCCCTCCACGCCGCCCTGACGGAGGGGAACAAGCACCTGATAGGACGGGCGCAGTTCCGGGCGATGAAGCCCACCGCCTATCTCGTTAACACCTCGCGGGGGGGCCTGGTGGATGAGGAGGCCCTTATCGAGGCCCTGGGAGAGGGCCTCATCGCCGGGGCCGGCCTGGACGTGATGGAGACCGAGCCCCCCTCCCCCGACAGCCCCCTCCTCAAGATGGATAACGTGGTGGTCACCGGCCATACCGCCCAGTACTCCGACGAGTCCGAGGCGGAGCTGTGGCGCCGGCCCGCCGAGGAGATAGCCCTGGCCCTGGCCGGAAAATGGCCCCGCCATGTGGTCAATCCCCAGGTAAAGGAAAAGTTCTTTGCCCGCTGGGAGAAGGCCCCAAAGGCCCCGGGAGGAGGTTAGGGAGATGCCCATGCCACTGGAGGGAATCAGGGTCCTGGACTGGACCATATTTCAGCAGGGGCCCGTGGCCACGGCCATGCTGGGCGACATGGGAGCCGATGTCATCAAGATCGAGGATAGGGTGGAGGGAGACCCCGCCCGGGGCATGATGAAGGTCATCGGGGCCATTATCTCCCAGGAGGTCACCGGCCGCAATGCCTACTATGAGAACAACAACCGCAACAAGAGGTGTATCACCCTGGACCTGAAGAAGGACCGGGGCAGGGAGATCGTCTACCGGCTGGCGGAGAAGTCCGATGTGTTCGTACAGAACTTCCGCCAGGGGGTGGCGGGGAGGTTGGGCCTGGACTACGAGACCCTGTCGGGGTATAACCCCAAGCTCATCTATGCCAGCGCCACCGGCTGGGGGCCCGAGGGTCCCGATTCCGGGGAGCCCTCGGCGGACTATACCGGAATCGCCCGCTCCGGGTTCATGAGCCTGGCGGGGGAGCCCGATATGCCCCCTCAGATGGTACAGGGGGGGATTGGAGACCAGACGGGGGCCATAATGACCGCCTACGGGGTTGTCTCGGCCCTCCTGGCCCGGGAGAGGTTCGGCATCGGCCAGGAGGTGAATGCCTCCATCCTGGGGGGGCTGGTCTTCCTCCAGGGGGTCCCCATGGCCTGTGCCCTGATGGCCGGGGTCACCCGCTTTCGCACCCGGAGGGCCGGGGCGGGCAACCCCCTGTGGAACCACTACGCCTGCCGGGATGGCAAATGGATCGCCCTCTCCCATCTGCAGCCGGACAAGTTCTGGCCCAATGTGTGCCGGGCGACGGGCCTGGAGCACCTGGAGCACGACCCCCGCTTTGCCGACCTTAAAAGCAGGGAGGATAACCGGGAGGAGCTTATCGTCCTCCTGGACGGGGTCTTCGCCTCCAAAGACCGGCCGGAATGGATAGCGCTGTTCAAGGAACACGGGGTAATGTACGCCCCGGTGAACGAGTTCTACGAGCTGGCGGACGACCCTCAGGTCAGGGCCAACAATTATATAGTCGATTTCGACCATCCGGTCATGGGCAAGACCTCGGTGGTGGGTTTTCCGGTCACCTTTTCCAAGACCCCCATGTCCATCCGCCGGGAGGCCCCGGAGTTCGGCCAGCACACCGAGGAGGTCCTGCAGGAGGTCCTGGGCTACTCCTGGGATGATATCGCCCGGCTCAGGGATGAGGAAGTGATCTAGGAGGGGAGGGGTAAACCTATGGAGAACACACAGAAGACCACCGCCGTCAAGGCTACGGAGTCGGCTCGCAGGGTGCGGGGTATCGTCAGGGACCTCTCTCAGCGGGCCCGGGAGGCCAAGGAGAACGGGGACCCCGTGGCCTATTGCATGGTGGCCAGCTTCTATGACGATATCCTGCGGGCCATGGACGTGGTGCCCGTCTGGACGGAGAACTATGCCGGGCTCTGTGCCGCCAAACGGGATGCCCAGCGTTTTCTGGTCAAGGCGGAATCCGACGGCTATTCCAATGTGCTCTGCGGCTACGCCCGGCTGGGGATCGGCTTCGATGCCCTGCGCCGGGAGATGGGGGAGGTACCCCCCGACGCCCCCGACGGGGGCATGGTCGAGCCGGATATGCTCCTGGGTTCCAGCGGCACCTGCGACCCCCGGTTCAAGTGGTATCAGTCCCTGGGCCGCTACATGGACACGCCCGTCCACAGTATCGACATCGTCTCCCCTCCCCATGATGGCGATCTGGCCCAGGTCAGGGATTACTATGTGAAGTACCAGACCGAGCAGTTCCGGGGCCTGGTGGCCTTCATCGAGAAACACACGGGCAGGAAATTCGACCCCGACCGGCTCTGGGAGGTGCTGAATATATCCGACGAGACGGTGCGGGTCTTCTCGGACGCCTATCAGCTCCGGAAGGCCGTCCCCTGCCCCATGCCCTCGGAGGACCATTTCAACGTCTTCGTGCCCAGCTTCTATCTCATGGGGACCCCGGAGGCTCTGGACTTCTACCGGGAGCTATACCGGGAGCTCGAGGAGCGGGTGAAAAACCGGACCGAGGTCATCCCCGACGAGAAGTACCGGCTTCTCTGGGCCGGGGGGCTGCCGCCCTGGCATACCATGTGGATGTTCAACTACTTCGAGAGCCTGGGGGCGGTGTGTGTCATCGAGACCTCCTACCGGCCCGACGACCCGGTGGAGGTGCCGTCGCACGTCAAGGACCCCGTGGAGTACCTGGCCTGGAGGACCTTCCTTCGCCAGACCCACCGCTACGAGAAGGCGCGGAAGCATTCGGGGAACCCCCAGGTGGAGCTGCTTCTGGAGTTTGTGGACGGGTACAAAATCGACGGCATGGTGATGCATGCCTCCCGCTCCTGCCGGGCCACCACCATCGGGCAGATATTCCTGAAGAACCTGGTGCAGGAGTATGTGCCGGTGCCGGCCACGCAGCTGGTCAGCGACATCATAGATGTCCGGGACTACTCAGAGGCCCAGTGGAAGGCGCAGATAGACGCCTTCGTGGAGACCGTGGCCTCCCACAAGCAGGACCGGGCCTAGGCGGCCGGCGGGCACTACGGCTCATTGCAGATCAGGACGATCTTCCCGCTTACGGACGCCCGCTCCATCAGCTTGTGAGCGCGGGCCGCTTCCACCAGCGGAATGCGCTCCCCGACGACGGGCTTGATTTTGCCCTCCGCCAGCATTTTTAGCAGCGCCGCCAGGGCCTCACGGTACCAGGCGTTGTCTTTCTCCACAAAGCTCGGCGTGTCGCCGTAAAAGAGCGCCTTCTTGCCGTCGGGAATGATCCGTAAAAGGAAGAGCCGGACGATGCTAAGCGGTACCTCAACCCTCTTGTTCCTCTGGAACGCCCCGATAAAACCGAAGCTTATCAACCGTCCCCCCCGGCGCAGGGTTCGGTAGGACCGGGTGAGGTTCTTCCCGCCTATCCCGTCAAACACGGCGTCCACGCCGCTGCCCGTCAGGTCGCGGATGCGCGGGATAAAATCCTCGCCGCGGTGGTCTATCGGCGTCGCCCCCAGGCCGGATACCAAAGCATGTTTGTCCCGGGACGCCGTTCCGTACATCTCTAAGGAGGCCTCTTTTCCCATCTGCAACAGGGCCGTGCCCACGCCACCGGCCGCGCCGTGGACCAGGATGCGCTCTCCCCGCGTTACCCGGGCGCTGCGGTGCAACAGGCGGTGAGCGGTGAGGTAGTTCAGGACCACGCTGACCGTTTCCGCCGGGTCCAGGCCATCGGGAACGGGGAGAAGCAGGTTTTCCGGCACGTTGGCGAACTCGGCGTAGCCGCCGAAGTGCGGCAGCAGCGCGGCGACGGTCTGCCCTTCGGCCAGCGACGACACCCCCCCGCCGACCCCCTCCACCACGCCAACGATGTCGTAGCCGGGGGCGAAGGGTATGGGCGGTGCGGTGGGGTACATGCCCCTGCGCGACGCCATGTCGGCGAAGGCGACCCCGGTGGCGAATATCTTCACCCGGACCTCGCCGGCTCCCGGTTCAAGAAGCTCTTCCTCGACGACCTGCAACACCTCGGGGCCGCCCCGGCGGCTGATGACCACCCGTCTGTATTTCATAACCTCAACCGCCTTTTGAAAGCATTTTATTGCCTCCCCGGGGTGGGTTCAGGGCCGGAGGATGCTGTTGGGGTCGATCTCTTCTCTGAGGAGGCGGAGCTCCTCTGTGGTGGGGGGTTCCGTGGTGGGGAGCTTCCCGGGGAGGACGGGTGAAAAGCCCATGTTGTCCACCACCTCGTCGAGGGTTATGCCCCGGTGCAGGGACTTGACCCTCATCACCTTGGACTCGGGGTCGAAGTCGAAGACGCACCTGGGGGTGACGCAGAGCCGGGGCCCCTCGGTGGTTATCCCCGCCCGCTCCCTGCCCCCGGGCCCGTCCAGGTGTCCCGCCCCGGAGATGAAGTCCACCTTCTCCACGAACACCCTCTTATCGTGGTGG
>JAZFUS010000076.1:0-3643 GCA_036447315.1 Dehalococcoidia bacterium | reverse complement strand
CGGGCCCGTTTTCCCGGCCAGTCCGGGGAGAAGAATGCCCAGGCGCTCCAGCAGGCGTATGACTCGGTCAAGAAACAGAAAAAGGGCAGTGAAACATGAAGATAACCTTGGGCGGCGTGGGGCAGCCGGGGACCAGCCTGGCTAACAAGACGGGAAGCTGGCGGGTGAACCTTCGCCCCTCTTTTCTTCACGTCACCTGTACCGCCTGCACCCTCTGCGCCCTGTCCTGCCCCGAGGGCTGCATCTACGGAAAGGGCAGGAATACCTATTACCCGGACTACGATTATTGTAAGGGCTGCGGCAACTGCGCCAATGTCTGCCCGGTGGACGATATCGAGATGGTATCCGAGGAGACGGCCCTCCCCGTGGGGAGCCTGGTCTTCGACGACGATGATGAATTCAGGAGCATGTCCACGGGGTAGCTGCCACGGGGTAGCTGCCACGGGGTAGCTGAAGGAGGGTATATGGCCAGGCGAATGATGGAGGGTTCCCAGGCGGTGGCCTCGGCGGTGGCTCTGTGCCGCCCCCAGGTTATCTCCGCCTATCCCATAACCCCCCAGACCCACATCGTTCAGGAGCTGGGACAGAAGGTGGCCGACGGGGATCTGGTCGCCGAATTCGTCAATGTGGAGAGCGAGCATTCGGCGGCATCGGTGGTGCTGGGGGCCTCCGCCACCGGGGTCCGGGTGTATACGGCCTCCTCCTCCCAGGGGATCATGCTCATGGCCGAGGTGCTGTTCAACATCTCCGGGATGCGCCTGCCCGTGGTGCTCACCTGCGTCAACCGGGCCCTGTCGGCCCCCTTGAGTATCTGGAACGACCAGCAGGACTCCATCTCGGTGCGGGACTCGGGCTTCCTTCAGCTCTACGCCGAGAACAACCAGGAGGCCGCCGATCTCGTCTACCAGGCCTACCGCATCGCCGAGGACCACCGGATCGCTCTGCCGGTGATGGTGTGCATGGATGGCTATATCCTTTCCCACGCCTGGGAGGGGGTGGACATCCCCGACCAGAGTACGGTGGATGCTTTCCTGCCCCCCTTTGAACCCATCTATAAACTCGATCCGGACCAGCCCCTGACCTTCGGCATGTTTATGGAGCCCGATAAATATCTGGAGAACCGCTATATGATCCAGAACGCCATGGAGCGGGCCGTCGGTGTGATTCAGGAGGTGGCCCACGATTTCGAACGGGCCTTTGGCCGCGCCTCGGCCGGGGTCATGGAGGAGTACCAGACGGCGGATGCCTCCACGGTTTTTGTGGTCATGGGCTCCCTGGCGTCCACCATCAAGGAGGTGGTGGACGAGCTCCGGGAGCGGGGAGAGAAGGTGGGTTTACTCCGGCTGGTGAGCTACCGGCCCTTTCCCCAGGACCTGGTCTGCGGCGCCCTGGCCCGGGCCAAATCTATCATAGTGATCGAGAAGGCCCTGTCCCTGGGGGGCCCGGCACCCCTGGTCTCGGAGCTGCGGTCCGCTTTCTACGGCCGTCCCGCTCAGCCCGGCGTCACCGGCTTTGTGGCCGGACTTGGGGGGCGGGACATCACCGTGGATACCGTCAAGGCCGCCCTGGAGAGGGCCCGGACCGGGGCGGGGGTTGACGGGTTTCTTGACCTGCGGACGGACCTCGAGTTGGAGGGAGAATAGATATGGCACAGGCCGTGGACACCGATCACCTTTTCGCCTCGGGGCATACCGCCTGCGCCGGCTGCGGCCAGTCCCTGGCGGCTCGATTGGTGCTGCGGGCCGCGGGCCCCAACATCATCGCCACCAACTCCACCGGCTGCCTGGAGGTATTCAGCTCAAACTACCCCCACTCCGCCTGGCGGGTGCCCTGGATACACTCCCTTTTCGAGAACTCGGCGGCGGTGGCCTCGGGGGTGGAGGCGGCTCTCAGGATATCCGGCCGCTTAGACGGCATCCGGGTTATCGGCCAGGGGGGGGATGGCGGCACCGCCGACATCGGGTTTGGCGCCCTCTCCGGTATGTTCGAGCGGGGGCATGACATTCTCTTCGTCTGCTACGACAATGAGGCCTATATGAATACGGGCGTTCAGCGCAGCGGCCTCACACCCTTTGATGCCTCCACCACCACCAGCCCCGCGGGGCGGGAGAGCTGGGGGAACCGGACGGGCAAGAAGAATTTGCCTCAGATAGCGGTGGCCCACGGCGTCCCCTATGTGGCCACGACCTCGGTGGGCTACCCCTTCGACCTGGACAAGAAGGTGAAGAAGGCCCTCTCCATCCGCGGCCCCAAGTACCTTCAGGTGTTTGTCCCCTGCCCCCTGGGCTGGCGGCATGACACCTCTTTATGCACCAGCATCGCTAAAATGGTGGTTGAGACCGGGTTATACCCCGTGCTGGAGTACGAGAACGGTGTGCTCACCTCGGCGCGGCGCATAACCAAGAAGAGGCCGGTGGAGGAGTATTTAAAACCCCAGGGCAGGTACGCCCACCTGTTCAACAGGGAGGGGGGGGCGGAGGAGGTTGCCAAGATTCAGGCCCTGGCCGATGACAATATCGCGCGCTTTGGGCTGATGGACAAGCCCGCGGAGGCCAAGAAGGCTGAAGTGGTGGCCAAGGTGTTCACCGCCTCCGAGCTGGCCGGCTTCGACGGCCTTGAGGGGCGGCCCGCCTACGTGGCCTATAAGGGCCGGGTTTACGATGTAACCGGCAGCAGCCTGTGGGAGGATGGCGAACACCAGCTGGAGCACCGGGCGGGCCGGGACCTGACCCGGGAGATGGAGAATGCCCCCCACGATGAGGATTCCCTGGGCTCTCTCCCCGTGGTGGGGGAGTTCAAGGCCTGAGGCCGGGCGCCTCTCGCGGACTCGGCCCGAGTTCTGCTGCCGTGTGTCACTAAGAACGATGTTAAAGGTCCTGGGACTGGCCGCAAGCCCCCGCCGCGGGGGCAATACCGATCTCCTCCTGGAGCAGGCCCTGGCCGGGGCCAGGGGTGACGGCGCCGTCACCGAGAAGCTGCTCTTGAACGACCTGGACATCGGGCCCTGCCAGCACTGTGACGGCTGCCTCTACACCGGTGAGTGTATCGTTGTCGATGACATGCAGGCCATCCACGGCCAGCTCCGGGACGCCGACCGCATCGTTCTGGCCTCGCCCATCTTCTTCATGGGGCTCACCGCACAGGCCAAGGCTATGATCGATCGCTGCCAGGCCCTGTGGGTCGAGAAATTTATCCTCAAGGTGCGCCGCACTCAGGATAGGGATGGAGGGCGGCGACGGGGCCTGTTTATCGCCGTGGGGGGCATGGAGCGCCCCGACCTCTTCGATCCGGCCCGGGCCACGGTCAAGGCCTTCTTCGCCACCTGCGACGTCGCCTATGGCGAGGAGCTTCTCTATCCGGGCATTGACCTCTCCCGGGCCATCATCGGCCACGCCTCCGCCATGAAGGAGGCCTTTGAGGCCGGCGCCCGGCTGGTGGCGCCGCCGGACCCCGCCCCTCCCCTTTAGAACTTGGTGAATCTATCGGCCTTGACCCCGCATATGGGGCACTTCTCCGGCGGGGACCCCTCCGCGGTATAGCCGCACACGTCGCAGATAACGACATCCCCCAGGGTGGCGTCTTTACCCTGGTCCACCGCCTGCTTGGCCTGGGCGTACATCCGGGCGTGGACCTTCTCGGCCTG
>JAZFUS010000075.1:0-3464 GCA_036447315.1 Dehalococcoidia bacterium | reverse complement strand
GCAGATGAAGACCTTTTCGTAGCCCGCCTCATCCATCTCGGCCACAAACTGCGCCGGGGTCTTGGGGGTGAAGTCCACGGACTGGCGCCCCTTGAAGATGGTCCGGGCCATTTCCTGGAACTCGAAGGCCGTCCATCCCTTCGCGCCCTCGGCGTCGAAGGGATAATTCATTATGTCTATCGCTCTTATGTCTTCCAATGGTCTGTCGCCTTCCGGCCTACATCATCGTGTAGCCGCCGCTGGCGCTCAGCGTCTGGCCGGTGACAAAGCTGGCGGCATCGGAGGCCAGGAAGACAACTACATTGGCTACCTCGTCGGGGGTCCCCAGGCGCCTCAGTGCATAGGCATGGGCCGCCTTCTGCTGGACCTCGGGGGTGAACTGCTTGGAGCCCCACACCCAGAGGCTGTTCTCGCCGAAGTCATCGGTCTTGGCGGGAACAGTAACGCCGGGACAGACCACATTGAGCCTGATACCGTAGCGGCCTACCTCCCGGGCTATGGCCTTGGTGGTGGCGATGATCGCCCCCTTCATACCGCCGTAGACGGCCTCGCGAAACTCGCCCATGCGGCCGGCATCGGAGCCCATGCTGACCACAACCCCTGCCTTCTTCTCGACAAAGTGGTCCAGCACGGTGCGGGTGCAGTTCAGGAAGCTCCAGTAGTTGACATCGATCTCTTTTTGCCACTCCTCGCGGGGCTTCTCCATGAACATCCGGTCGAAGGTCCAGCCCACGTTATTGACCAGGACATCCAGGCCGCCGAACTCGTCCATGGTCTTCTTCACCATGGCCTGTACCGACTCTATATTGGTGACGTCGGTCTGGACCAGAACGGTCCGGCCCCCAGCCTTCAGGGCGTCGGCCTGGACGATAACCTTCTGCCCCTGGGTGGCGTCCATCTCCGCGCTCACCACGTTGGCGCCCTCCCTGGCAAAGGCCAAGACGATGGACCGGCCGATGTTGGAACCACCGCCGGTAACAATAATCGATTTCCCCTTTAGACCCAGTTCCATGTTCAGTCCCCCTTCGTTTAAGGAATATTGGCTTCAATGAGGCCGTGCACTCACCCTCGTTCCCGCCCCCGGGTTCAACCCTCGTCAGCCAGCTCCGACCAGGCAACCCTGCGGCACCCAGATGCTGCCATTTACCGCTGCTTCCTTCCGGACCTGACGGGATTCATAGAGATCTGCCGCGCAAGACCCAGCCCTCAACACCACCCGACGGGAGCCGTCGCCCCGGAGACAAAGACCTCAGGCGAGAATTCAACCCCGCTATAGCGGATTGCGGGTTCAGGGCACCGCTAGCTCCCCGTCTAGCACGACCCCACGCAGATATTATCATTGGCGGTATATCGCTGTCAAGGCCACGCCGCCCCCCCCCAAATCCGGGCTCCTTCAAGGGAAGGACGGTGCGGGCGGGTATTGACTTCTGGTGTAAAAAGGATACTATGGGCATAAATTCGACCCCGGGGGGCAAAAATGATAATCGACTTCGAGCACCACTATTTCCCCGAGGAGCTGATGCGCCGGCTCGGGGCCAAACCGGGGGAGTCCTTTGTCTGGAGGCACGGGGCCAAGCCCCGCCTCACCATGCATGACGGCCTGTTCGACATGGAGGAACATCTCAGGAACATGGATATCGCCGGCATAGATGTCGCCGTCCTCAGCGGCTGGGACCCTCCCCTGGAGGATTGCCGCGTCATCAACGATAGCCTGGCCCGTCTCCAGGGGGAATACGGGGGCCGCTTCATCGGCCTGGCCCATACCCAGCCCCTGAGGGGGAAGGAGGCCTTGGACGAACTGCAAAGGGCGACGCAGGAGCTGGGGCTGAAAGGGGCGGTCATCACCGCTACCGTGGAGGGCAAACCCCTGGACTCGCCCGAGCTTTACCCCTTCTATGAGAAAGCAGCCGAGCTGGATATCCCCGTCTATGTCCACCCCTCCACCATATTTGAGGGCTTCGATTTCCTCGATGCCCCCTACGATATGTACCGCAGCCTGGGCCGCGAGGTCGACGTGCTCACCGCCACCTCCCGCCTTATTATGAGCGGCATCCTGGATGATTTCCCCTCGCTCAACTTTATCATCTCCCATCTGGGCGGGGGCATCGCCGCCGTGGCCGAGCGCTTCTCGGTGGGCGGCGTCCTGGCGGGCGCGGGGCACCTGCCGGGGTCCCGGATGACGAAGCCCTATGGGGAATACCTGGACCGATTCTACTTCAATATGGCCGGATACGAGGGGGGCATGAAGGCGGTGGCCTGTGCCCTGGTGGCGCTAAGCCCCCAGCGGCTCCTCTTCGCCACCGACTACCCCCAGAACTTTCTGGCGGACGGCCCGGGGATGAAGAGATACGTGGACGCCATCGGGGAGCTCCCCCTTTCCCGGGGAGACCTGGATGATATGATGGGAAGAAATGCCGCCAGGCTCCTCAAGCTACCCAACCCCTGACCCCGTAGCGGGGGCCCCAAATGCAGGAGCGCCCGCATTGACGGTCGTGATGTCCGGTCCTATACTGTACCTGCTCCTCAAACAGGGCCGCGCCGCCTTCCGGGAGAAAGTCCGGGAACGGAGAATAGATACCCATGAGCTACGACCTGCTGCTGGAACCCGTGACCATAAACGGCATGAAGCTCGACAACCGCATCACCATGGCCCCCACCCGGGATACCTTTGCCACCACCGATGGGTTCGTCACCCAGGCCTTCACGGATTTCTATCTCCGGCGCGCCCGGGGTGGGCCCGGCATGCTGGTCATCGGGGCGGTGGCGGTAACCCCCAAGCCCAGCCCCTTCAACCTCAGGATCAGTGACGATAGGTTCGTTCCCGGCCTCAAGGACTTCGTGCACCAGGTCCACGAGGAGAGCCAGGCCAAGGTCTGCGCCCAGCTATTCCAGTGGATGAAGATAGGCCTGAACTGGTTCCAGGACATCAACGATATGACCGCCGGGGACATAGCCCTGGCCATCGACAACTTCGAGCAGGGCGCCTTGAGGACCAGGGAGGCCGGTTTTGACGCCATAGAGCTCCACGGCGCCCACGGCTACCTCCTGTCCGAGTCTCTATCCTTCAAAAACAAGAGGCAGGATGGATACGGGGGCAGCACCGACGGCAGGCTGGCGCTGACCGCGGAGATCTACCAGCGCCTCAGGAAAACCCTGGGCGCGGACTTCCCCATAGGCGTCCGCATCAATGGGGACGATTTCATCGTCGACGGCAGCAGCCTGAGGCAGTCCACCGTCCTGGCCAGGAGGCTGGCCCAGATGGGCCTCGACTATATCAGTGTCTCCGCCGGGGGCAAGTACCACGATTCCCCGGGGCTAACGGAGATCGGGATTCCCTTCCCCTATCCGCCCGTATCGGGTTACAGCGGCTACCGGGCCATGCCCCCCGCCCACATGCCGGAGGGGGTCAATGTCTATCTGGCTGCCGCCGTCAGGGAGGCCGTCAGAAAGGCCGGATTCGACAC
>JAZFUS010000074.1:0-11687 GCA_036447315.1 Dehalococcoidia bacterium | reverse complement strand
GTCTTAGGGGTACCCCCCTGACTATCGTTTCCCCTCTCCAGGGAGAGGGGGACCAAGGGGGTGAGGGATGAAGATTGGCCGATTTGAATGGATGAGGGCTCCCGGAGTCGCTCAATAGCCGGAAACCCGGATGAAGTCACGATCTGTAGGGGCAAAACCTTGATTGGCGCCGCTTCAGGTGCTAACATCGGGGCAGGGCAGCCCGGCCGCCACATTTCAACATAAGAAAGGAGTCAGAACATTGATAGTCAGGTTGAGCCATATGCACCACGCCGTAAGCAACATCGACGACACCCTCAAGCTCTATAACGACCTCTGGGGCCTGAGCGCCGCCAAGGTGGTCCACTTCCCCGACGAGGGTGTCTCCAACGCCCTCATCCCCATAGGAGACAACTACATAGTGGTCCAGGAGCCCTCGGACCCCCAGGGCTCACTGGCCAAATATATCGAGAAGCGGGGGGAGGGCGTCCGTTCCATCTGTTTGGTCAGCGATGACCTGGAGGCGGAGACCCGGGCGCTGCGGGCCAAAGGGGTGGAGTTCTGGGAGAGGACCCCCACCCCCTCCTTCCCCTTCGGGGCGACCTGGATCAACCCCCACCACACCCGGGGAATCCTGGTGATGCTGGCCCAGGACCCCGAGATCCACGACTTCATGCAGAAGAGCTACACTTAGGCCGGGAAGGGGCAAGATGTTCGATAAGAAGAAACTGGCCGAGATCAGGACCGCCCAGAAGGAATGGGAGGAAAAAAACGCCCAGGAGTTCCCCAAGGAGCGGAAAGCGGAGTTCCTCTCCGATTCCGGCATCCCCCTGAAGCGCTTCTACACCCCCCTGGACCTGGAGGAGAAGGGCTTCGACTACCGGGCGGACCTGGGGTTTCCGGGGGAGTACCCCTACACCCGGGGGGCCACCCCCACCATGTACCGCCGGTTCATTTGGGCCATGGCCAAATATACCGGATTCCCCACCCCCGAGGAGTCCAACAAGAACTGGCGGAGCCAGGTGGAGGCGGGACTGAACGTGCTCTCCATCGCCTATGACCTGCCCACCCAGCAGGGCTACGATCCCGATCACCCCCTGTCCGAGGGCGAGGTGGGGCGGGTGGGGGTCTCCATGTGCTCCCTCCGCGATTGGGAGGTCGCCCTGGAGGGCATAGACGTGGGCCAGGTCCTGGTCAACCAGGTCATGAACGCCGCCGGAGCCGTGGGCATCGCCTCGCACCTGGCCATAGCGGAGAAACAGGGGGTCGACCTCGCCAAGCTCCGGGGCACCTGTCAGAACGACATCCTGAAGGAATACACCGCCCGGGGCAACTACATCTTCCCACCCAAACAAGCCCTGAGGATGGTCTGCGATGCCCTCTACTACTGCGGGCAGCGGATGCCCAGCTACCGCCCCATCGAGGTCTGCGGCCAGCACCTGGCGGAAAAGGGCGCGACCCCCCTCCACGAGGCCGCTTCCTGCCTGGCCAATGCCTTCACCTACCTTCAGAGCGCCGTGGACCGGGGGATGGACATAGACATCGTGGCCCCCGGGGTCAATTTCTTTACCAGTATCAGGCATACCGGCTTCTTCGAGGAGATAGCCAAGCACCGGGCCATGAGGCGGGTCTATGCCCGGACGCTCAAAGAGCACTTTGGAGCCAAAAACCCCCGGTCCCTGACCTGCCGGCTGGTGCCGGCTCAGGGGGGAATGGGGCTGCACCGGGAGCAGTACCTGAATAACATTGCCCGCACCGCCATCGCCGCCGTGGAGGCGGCCCTGGCCGGCGTTCAGGCCATGGCCCTGGCCTCCTACGACGAGCAGTTCGGCATCCCCACGGTGGAGGCCAACATCACGGCGCTCCGCTGCCAGCAGGTAGTGGCCTACGAGACGGGCATCGCCGACGTGGTCGACCCCCTGGCCGGCTCCTACTTCGTGGAGTGGCTCACCTCGGAGTTCGAGGAGAGGATCATGAAGGAGCTGGAGACCATAGACCGCCTGGGGGGGGTCCTCCGGGGAATCGAGCAGGGATACTTCCAGAGACAGTATGCCGACGACGCCTTCCGCTGGCAGAAGGCCTTCGAAAGCGGTGAGGTCCAGCGCGTGGGCGTCAACTGCTTTACCGAGGAGGAGGACTCCAGGCCGTCGAGGATCTACCGGGCCGATCCCAAGATTGAGGCCCTGCGGGTGACGGCGGTGCAGGAGCTCCGGCGAAGCCGGGACAACGGCCGGGTGCAAAAGTCCCTGGAGGAGCTAAAGCAGGTGGCCTCCGGGGAGTCCAGCATGATGCCTCCCATCATCGAGGCGGTAAAAGCCTATGCCACCACGGGGGAGATATGCGATACCCTGCGGGAGGTCTGGGGGGAATATGTGGAACCTCATATACTATAGGGGGACGTTCTCATGAGCCAACAGCGCATAAGGGTCCTCCTGGCCAAGCCCGGCCTGGACGGCCATGACCGGGGAATCATCGTGGTGGCCATGGCCCTGCGGGATGCCGGGATGGAGGTCATCTATACCGGGCGGCACCAGACCCCGGACCAGATAGCCCAGGCGGCGGTTCAGGAGGATGTGGATGTGGTGGGCCTGAGCTCCCTGGCCGATGCCCACCGCGTCCAGGCGCCGCGGGTGGTGGCCAAGCTGGCGGAAAAGGGGAGGGGGGACATCCCGGTGGTCCTGGGCGGTTTTATCCAGCCCGAGGATATAGACGAACTCAAGGCCGCCGGTGTGACCGAGGTCTTCGGCAGCGGCTCCAAAATGGAGGCCATCGTGGAGTTCATCCGGGGCCTGAAGAAATAGCCGGGCGCCCGTCCTTATTATGCCTGGGGGGGGCCAATCCCCCCGGTACGGGACAGATCGGGCAAACCATCCCCTGAGTCCCGAAAGCTCCTTTTCCGGTGGGGCCCGTGGCGCAGGAAGGTGGGAATGTCCAGCTTGCCCTCCTCCTCCATTTCCGGGCGCAGCATCTCCCTCAGCTCATCCTGCTTGGAGGCTCCGGCCGCTATTCCGGAGAGGAAGCCGGTGGCGATGAGCGTGATACGGATCTCATTCTCCACCTTATCATCCCTGATGACACCGAAGATGATATTGGCCTGGCTGTCCACGGCCTTGCTGATGACCTGGGCCGCCTCATTGACCTCGTGGAGGGTGAGGGTTTCATCCCCCGATACGATGAACAGTACCCCGGTGGCCCCGTCCACGGATACATCCAGCAGAGGGCTGGCCAGGGCCGACCTGGCGGCCTCGACGGCCCGGTACTGGCCCGTACCCTTGCCGATGGACATCCAGGCGGTGCCGGCATCCTTCATTATCGTCTGGACATCGGCGAAGTCCACGTTGATCACTCCCGGAACGGTGATCAGCTCGACTATGGCCTGGACGCCTCGGCGCAGGACATCGTCGGCGAAACTGAAGGCCTGGTCCACGCCCGCCTTCTGATCGCAGAGGGCCAGAAGCCGGTCATTGGGGATCACGATAAGGGTATCCACCTTGTCGGCTAACTTCTCGATGCCCTCTTCGGCGATCTGACCACGGTGGGCCCCCTCAAAGCTGAAGGGCTTGGTTACCATGGCTATGGTCAGCGCCCCGGAGCTCTTGGCTATCTCGGCGACCACCGGGATGGAGCCGGTGCCGGTGCCCCCCCCCATGCCCGCCGCCAGGAAGATCATATCGGCCCCTTGCATGGCCTCGGCCAGCTCTTCACGGCTCTCCTCGGCTGCCTTGCTCCCCTTCTCAGGGTTGCCCCCCACACCCAGCCCCCGGGTCAGCTTATCCCCTATTTGAAGCTTGATGGGGGTCTCGGACAGCGACAGGGCCTGAGAATCGGTGTTAACGGCCATAAAGTCAGCGCCCTTGACACCCTCCCGGACCATGCGGCCCACGGCATTGCAGCCTCCGCCCCCCAGGCCTATGACCTTTATCTTGGCTCGACTGGCACCCTGCTCATTGCTCGCCATCACATCCTCCTTGTATAGCCGGTCTTTCCCTACAATCTTCCCGGCTTCAGTCTTCAAACACCCTTTTCATCCCGGATGCGGCGCGACGCACCGCGCTGCCGACGTTTGCTAAATAGCTGCTGTCCCGCCAGTGGTTTTCGGCCCCATGCTTGGCCCCCCAGCGAAGGAGCCCCACACTGGTGGCATAGGCCGGGTCCTGGAGCGCATCGGCCAGGCCGGACATGCCCAGGGGCGTCCCCACCCGGGCCGGGATGCGGAATATCTCCTGGGCCCTGGCCGCCAGGCCGGGTAGATTGGCCGTGCCCCCGGTGAGCACCAGGGTATGCGGTGATTGGGCCTCAGATTCCACCGTGGGCACCACCTCCACCAGAATCATGTTCAGCAGTTCCTCGGCCCGTGCCTGAACGATCTCGTAGATATTCTCGCGGACGACGCCGTTGCCCTCTTCCAGGCCCCACCCGGCGGTATCGATCTTGTCATCCAGCTTGGTGACATCGGGCCTGATGCTGCCATATTTCAACTTGAGCTCCTCGGCCACATTGAAGGGGGCTCCCAGGCCCATAGTGATATCCCGGGTGAACTGATAGCCGCCCACGGGCAATACCGCGGTATGCCAGATACTTCCGTCCTTGTACACAGCTACATCCGTGGTGCCGCATCCTATATCGGCCAGGATGACGCCGTATTCCATCTCATCGTCGGTGAGCACCGCCTCGGCACTGGCCAGGGGCTCGAGGACCAGGTCATCCACCTCGACGCCCGCCCCGCGAACGCCCTTGACCAGGTTCCGAATGGCGATGGTGGCGGCGGTAACGATGTGGGTCTCCACATCCAGCCTGGAGCCGTGCATGCCCTCGGAGTTGGTAATACCATCCTGCCCATCCACCATGTAGCCCCTGGGGATAACATGGAGCACCCTGCGGTCGCCGTCAATCTTGATCATCCGGGCATTGGAGAGAACCCGCTTGAGGTCCTTCCGGGTAACCATGCGGTCGCCCCTCCGGATCGCCACCATGCCGCGGCTGTTGAGAGAGCTCACATGGCGTCCCGTAATGCCCACATAGGCCGATCTGATCTTGACACCGCTGGTCCGCTCGGCGCCCCTGACCGATTCCTTGACGGCCACCCTGGCCTTGCTGATATCCACCACCATACCCTTATGCAGCCCCTGGGCGGGGGCCACCCCCATCCCCAGGACCTGAATATGGGCATTTTCATCCAATTCGGCCAGGACAGTGCATACCTTCCAGGTACCCACGTCGATGGCCGCGATAGTGCTTCGTTTCGCCATTCAGCTTCCCCCAAGCAATTACAGGGTCTCCGGGATATTTCCCCGATCTATCTTTCCAGGGTGGCCAGTATTTCCCATCTCTCCCGGAAAAGGGTATCGCCGTCGGGCAAGGCCATCCAATACCCGTTGACGCGTCTCCAGATTACCTGCGCCATCTCTTCGAGGTACAGGTTCCAGAGCCAGTCCGGAACGACCTCGCTGTCTCTGCCCTGGTCCACCTGGTTCAGATAACCCTCCACTGCCACCCGCTGAAACTTCATCCCGACTATCCCCTCACAGTACCGCCAGATACCCCTGGTACGGATACGGAGCAGCCACCTGATGTAATCCTTGTTGCCACGAGCCTGCTTGACCTTGATCGTGTAGGCGCATTTCAACACAGGGTCCACAGACTCACTCAAGTAATTGACTATCCTTCTCAGGGTCTTTTTGCCGTGGTGTCCAAAGGCCCCGACCACCTTGTCCTCGATCCATTCCGTCATCTCGTCACCCATATCAAAAGCGAAGGTCTTCATCACCAACCGTATCCTCGCATCACCTTGACCAGGGGTTCCATCGCTGCACGACTCCTCGTGAAGACGGACAGGGACCTGGACTATATTGGTTGCGCCATCCCTACCGAACGCACCTAATACCATATTGTGGGCCTCCTGCGGCCCTTTAGCCAATACAGACAGCATAACACATAGCGCATGGGTCTTACGTGGGGCTTGTCAAGCCCCACATTCAAATCGTTTGTTTCGCGCTTCGCGCCCATCGCCCGGCAGCCGTTTCTCACACCATCTCTTCGATCATCTCTGCCACCAGCCTGCCGATTGCCGGAGAGCTGGTCAAGCCGGGAGATTCTATCCCGATGAGGTCGATGAGCCCCTCCAGGCCCCGGTCCTCCTCATGGACAATGACAAAATCCCTGGCCGGGCCTCCCGGTTTTTGAATCTTGGGAAGCATTCCGGACGTTTCCGGCTCCAGGTCCTCCAGCTCCACAAAGGGCAGAAACGGCTTCACCGATTCGTAGAATAGCTCCTTATACGTCTCGTCCACGGCGTAATCGATGCTGTCGACGAAATAGCTATAGGGTCCCAGTCTCACCACACCCTCGACATCGGGCACGGTATGGATTCCCACGGACCCCCCGGGGGGAGGAAACGGGTAGATGAGCCGCTGGGTCATATCATGCTTACTCGCCGCCAGGCTGAAAAACTCCCCCTTGCAATAATTGATACGATAGCCTGCCTCATCGATATCGATGCCCGCCAGGGCGGCAATGTTGCCGGACTCCAGCCCGGCGCTGTTGACCAGGACCCGGGTAGTGATGGGGAAAACCTCCCCCTGGGCATCTTCGATAGCGACCCGGAAACCCCCGGCGGCCTTCTCTATCGACTTGACCTCACTCCTGTAGGCAATTCTGGCATCGTGGCTCCGGGCCGTGGCCTCAAAGTAACTCATCAGGGAATGGGGGTCTACAATGCCGGAGGAGGGGGCCCAGAGGGCGGCCCGGCACGTGACATTGGGCTCGAGCCTTTGGACCTCCCGGGAGGACAATATCCTGAGGTCCCGGGCCCCGTTGCCCCTCCCCGCCTCCATGAGGCCCTCCAGGCCCTTCTCCTGCTCCTCATCGACGGCCACAATCAATTTCCCCAGGGGCTTGTGAGGAATGCCGTTTTCCTCGCAGATCCCGTAGAGCAATCCGTTACCTTCGACACAGAGCCTGGCCTTGAGGGAACCCGCCGAGTAGTAGATCCCGGCGTGGATGACCCCGCTGTTACGGCTGCTGGTTTCCCTTCCAAACCCCTCGTGCCTCTCCACCAGGACCACATTCCGGTCGCTCCTGGCCACCCGCGAGGCGATAGCCAGGCCGACGACGCCGGCTCCAATGATGGTGACATCCACCTCTTCCATTCTCAGACACCGTTATCCTTAAATACCGGGACCCGGCCCGTTTTCGAAATACCTAGTCCCAGGGTTCCACCTCGATAACCGTCTTGATGTGCTTGGGGTCGCTGAGGGCAAAGGCCGCCTCATAGTCTTCCAGCGGGAAGCGGTGGGTAATCATCTCGGACAGCATACCGTCAAAACGGGTTTCCACCTCTCCCATATCCTTGAGGGCCATCTCAAAGTGGCTGCGGTTGGAGTTCACACTGCCCACCACCACCTGGTTATAGCGCACCACCTGGCGCACCAGTTCCGCGGTATCCACCTGAGTAACCATGTCTCCCCTGGGGATGCCGGTCATCACATAGATACTGCTGCGGGTCATATAGTTTATCAGCTCCACCGCCGTGGCGGAAGCACCGGAGGCCTCGAACATGATATCCAGCCGCCCGTCGGGGCTACACAGAGCCACAATCTCTTTCGGCGTCTTGCCGCGGGAATCGATATAGCTGGCCCCCATGTGCTCGGCCAGGTGCGCCTTGGGGCTGTCTCCGGGCACGATATCGGCGGCGAAGGTTTGGACCCCGGCCAGCCTGAGCAGTCCGGTAGCCAGCAGCCCCAGGGGACCCGTGCCCAGCACCAGGGCCACCTTGCAACCACCCCAGTCCTTCGAGAGGAACGTATGCCCCGGGTGGGGACAGGACCAGGGAAGGCGTGACTGGATGATCCTTATCTGCTCTATCCCCTTTTCGGCGATGCTCAAGGGCTCCGCGAACACCGCGAGTTTCACCAGATCGGGCGGCACCTTCAAGATATACTGTTCCTGCTCGACCGTGTACCGGGTGAGGAAGCCCTCCAGCTTGTGGATGCCCCGCTCCTGATACAGGCCCGTCATACACATGTCGCTCTGATTATGCAGGCACGGGGAACACTGCCCGCATCCCCGCCGCACCGTCATGGTCACCGGATCGCCCGGGGCCAGGGACTTTACCGCATCACCCACCGCCTCGACAACCCCCACCATCTCATGTCCCAAGGCTATCCAGTCGCGGCCCTCGGCGACATCCTGCAGGCCGAAACGGAGCATATTAAAATCGGTGCCGTCCAGGCCCACCTCCTTCACCCTGACCAGCACCTCATCCGGTTGCTTCACCTCAGGCATGGGAAGTTCGAAGGCATGGACACCGGGTTTATCGCGCCCCATCCCTACAGCCAGCATTTCCGCCACCACCTTTCTTATGTCAATTTAATGCGGGCCGGGATCACCCGTTATCGGCCACGATGAGGGTATAGCCGATCAAACCGCTCTCTATGTGCGCCCCGGCGTTCCGGGCCAGGCCCTTGACCTCCCCCAGGTCGAATTCGCCGAGATCGAGTTTGCCGAGATCGAGTTTGCCCAGGCCCACGGCCAGCTCCGCGCCGAGGAGCTTGCGGCGCACACCGACCACCATATCCAGCAGGGCGTTCCGCTGGTCCTCCACGACAAAATTGGTGAAGCCGGCTTCCTCGAGCTTCGATACATATGACTCCGCCGGGCCGGCGCCCCCCAGGCAGGCCACCCAGGCCAAAAGGGACCGGATATCCTCCGGCAGGGGGCCGTCGACGGTCATATCGGTCAAGCCCAGCCGGCCGCCGCTGCGCAGGACCCGGGCCATGGACCGGGCGGCCCCCTCCTGGCTGGGAAAGGTGCAAAAGCTGCATTCCGAGATAACAGCGTCAAAACTGTCCCGGGGGAAAGGCAGGTCCTCGGCATCGGCCTGGCGGAACTCGGTCAGATGGGAGACGCCCCGGGCAGCGGCGTGGGCCTCGGCCGCGGCCACATTCTCCGGCCCGTAGTCCACACCCGACACGTGAGCGCCGAAATGCTCGGCCAGATAAACCGCTGAGACGCCCCGTCCACAGGCAACATCCAGCACCCGCTGCCCCGCGCCCAGTCCCATGGTCTCGCCCAGGTGGCCGGTCAGCTCCAGGCCGCCGGGGTGGAAGACATCCCCCAGCAGCATCCGGACAATATCGCTCTGATAGAACGTGGAGCAGCAGAGCTTGACCTCGCGGTCGCTATCGACCTCCGGCAACATAGGCCTCCTGTTCCCGTTTCACCTGCTGCCGGTATCCCAGATTATTGTAGGCGCACAGGGGCACGGCCCGGCCATCGGGCAGCAGCTGGTGGACGCAGCATTTCATCAACCGCTTTACATCGAAGTTATGCTCATCCATGAAGCCATGGACCTGGATCATAAAAAACCTCTCCCGGAGGGACCGGGCGTCCAGAGTGGAGGGGGCCTGGACATCACAGGCGCAGGCCAGGGCCCCGGTGGTTTTCTCTCCCCCCATAGCCGCGGCCATGCTCCACAGCGCCTCCAGCGCCGGCCTGATCTCGGCGGACAGGTCGACCGCCGTGCGGTTCGTGGCCATGTCCAGGTGTTCATCCACGTTCATTATGCGGGGAATCGGGGTGACCTGGTCCCCGTCGACGATGGCATAGGTGCAGGCGGAGCAGGTGGGGTGGGGGCAGGGCACCGGCCGGAAGTCGCTGACCCGAAAGAGGCCCTCGGTCTGCGACTCCAGGGCGTGGAGCACACCGGGCAGGGTGATGCGCCGCAGCGGATCCTGAGGGCTCAGGCAGCGCCCCACAAAGGACACGGGCTGATAGGTAAGGCCCAAAACAGCCGGGTGCTTCAGCCCGAAGCGCAGGATATCGCCGATTTCGCCGTCGTTCACCCCTTCGACCACAGTGGTCACCAGAATGGCATATAATCCGGCCTGGGCCAGGTGGTCCAGGGCCTGCTCCTTGACGGCCCGGAGGTCGCGTCCCCGGAGCGCCCGGTGGGTGGAAGCGCTCAACCCGTCGAACTGCAGGTAGACGATGGGCCGGTAGGGAGCCAGCTCGTGGGCAAAACCCGGTTCCTGGGCCAGGCGGAGCCCGTTGGTGTTGAGCATCACCTGCTCGATGCCCCGGGACCTGGCGGCCTCCAGGATATCCAGAATCTGAGGGTGGAGCGTCGGTTCACCGCCGCTTATCTGGATGATTTCGGGCTGCCCCTCGGTCTCCAGCAGCCGGTCCATCATCGCCTCCACCTGCGCCAGGCTCAGGTCGGGTCCGGTGCCGGAGTCGGCGAAGCAGACCGGGCAGGCCAGGTTGCACCGGGTGGTAACCTCGATAATGCCTATGCAGGTATGCTGCTGATGCTCCGGACACAGCCCGCAATCGGAGGGGCACCCCCGGTCCACGTTGGTGGCGAAGTCGTGGGGCAGTGCCCCGGCCCGGTTGTATCTGACCGAATTCAGATGCCAGTCGGCATCGGACGAGACCAGGGCCTCATGCCAGCCGTGTTCCGGGCAGCGTTTGCGGAGATAGACGCCGCCGTCGCGAAGGAGCACCTGGGCGTCTATCACCCGCCGGCACTCCGGACAGAGGCTTTTTGTGATCTCATGAAACGTGTGGTTACGAACGCCTTGTTTGTTGGAAATAAGAGTGATAGTCCCTGTCTCCTTTCACCTTCTCACCCGGGCGAGCCTGCGGATGATTCGACCGGACAGGCCGCCCATCAACCGCTCCACCTTGACGGCGGCGGAGCCCGCCATACTGGCGGTGGCATAGGTCGGATAAACATGGATCGCGCCGGCCAGTTCATCGACCTTTAAACCGCGTTCCATGGCGACCACCCACTCATTGATCATCTCTCCGGCCTGAGCGGCCACGATGGTAACGCCCAGCAGGTGGCCATTTTTCCGGTAGACCAGCTTCAGAAAGCCCCCCGTCTCCCCTTCGCACTGTGCCCGGTCCACCCGGTCCATGGGCCACTGGCGGGCCATCACCTCACCGCCAAGCCTCTCGCGGGCTTGCGACTCGGTCAGCCCCACGTGGGCCACCTCAGGGCCGGTAAAAGTGGTCCAGGGGACGTGCTCGGAGACCCCCCTGAACGCGCCGGGCAGCAGGGCGTTCCGCACGGCTATGAACCCCTGCCATCCGGCATAATGAGTGAACTGGTAGCCGCCGGTACAGTCGCCGGCGGCATAGATATGCTTCCGGCTGGTGCGCAGGTGCCGGTCCACCCCGATACCCCGTTCGCTGTGGTCCACCCCCGCTTTCTCCAGGTCGAGGCCATGCACATTGGGCCGTCGTCCCACGGCTACCAGCAGCCCGTCGCACACCGTTTCGCTGTCCCCGGCCACCAGGTGTATACCCTCCCCGTCCTGCCAGACCCGTTGGGCCGAGACGCCCAGGCGCAGGTCGATCCCCTCCGAGGTGAAAGCCTCGGCCAGGGCGCGGGAGGCGTCGACATCGTCCTGGGGCAGCAGCCTTTCTGCAGCCTCCATCAGCGTGACCTCGGCCCCCAGGCGGTGGAACGCCTGGGCCATCTCGCAGCCGATGGGCCCGGCGCCGATCACCGTGAATCTCCGGGGCAAGACCTTGAGGTCCCAGATATTCTCATAGGTTAGATAGTCCACATCCTCCAGCCCCGCTATGGGAGGAGTAAAGGGGTGGGCCCCGGTGGATATGAGGAAATGACGGGCCGACAGTGTTGTCCCGCCGGCCGTTACCGTTTGGTGGTCCAGGAACCGGGCCTCCCCCGGAAAGACGTC
>JAZFUS010000073.1:0-3663 GCA_036447315.1 Dehalococcoidia bacterium | reverse complement strand
CCCACCGTATAGGTGTCCAAGAAGCCCTTGTCGTGGAGGTCCTCGGTGATCATGACGAAGGCCATGGCCATCATCATGGCGGCATCGGTGCCGGGAATGATGGATATCCATTGTTGGGCGAAGGCCGCGGTGGAGCTGGTGTACCGCGGGTCTATGGAGACAACCCTGGCCCCCCGCTCCCGGGCCTGGGCCAGGTACCAGGTAGTATTGGTGTCCGAGATGGAGTCCACCGGATTCCAGCCCCACATGATGATCAGTTTGGAATCCAGGTAGTTGTCCCGGCTGTTCCGGGTGTGGAGGGTGCCGTAGGTGGCCAGCTCGGCAAAGAGCCCCCCTTCATAGGAAAAGAACCCCCAGGCGGTGGTGAATCCCCCGAACATGCTGAGGAGCCTGTCCATGGCGCCCTGTCCGTGGATAGCGGCCTGGTCGCCTCCGGAGCCCTTGAAGAAGATGGCCCCGTTGCCGTAGGCCTCCTTGACCCGGATGAGCTCCCGGGCCACGGTATCCAGGGCCTCATCCCAGGTTATCCTCTGGAACTGCCCCTTCCCCCGCTCCCCGGTCCTCTTCATGGGGTACTTCACGCGGTCCGGGGCATAGACCCTCTGGCGGTAGGCCCTCCCCCGGAGGCAGGCCCGGAACTGGGGGTCCCCGCCGTCATCGGTCTCGATGCGGGTGATGGCCCCGTCCCGGACGTGGACCTTGAGGATGCACGTGCCTCCGCAATGGCTGGAACACGTGGTCATGACCACCTCTTCCCCGCTGCGGGCTGCTTTCTTCGTAGCCAAGGCTCACCTCCGCGCTTCGCCGCCAAAATCGGCGCCACTGGATATTGGACACTTTAGGCCCCGGACTCTCCCCTGTCAAGCATCCGCCATCCGGGGCTTTATAAAGGTCCGCGGGTCCCAGGTGGGATTTATAAGCGTCCGCGGGTCCCCGGGTTCCCGGTCTGTACCCGCCCCTCTCGAAAAAGCCCATGGGAATACAAAACCGAAGGCTTGACAGCCGTCGGGCCCGGAGATAGTATCGGTAGGGAAAGGCCCGAGGGCGAAGCCGGGCAGGTGGAGGGCAGGTCGGCATGGAGAGCATAAAGGATAGGGTTGCCATCATCGGCATGGGCTGCACCGCCTTCGGCGAGCGCTGGGACACCGATGCCGAGGACCTGGTCATCGAGGCGGCCTATGAGGCCTTCGAGGATGCCGGTGTGGGCACCCAGGACATTCAGGCGGCCTGGGTGGGGACCATGTTTGGCGTCTCCGGCTCCGCTACCCTGGCCACGCCTTTGAAGCTGGACTATATCCCGGTGACCCGGGTGGAGAACCTGTGTGCCACCGGCGCCGAATCCCTGAGAAACGCCTGCTACGGCGTCTTGAGCGGGGCCTATGACCTGGTGCTGTCGATGGGTGTCGAGAAGCTCAAGGACTTCGGCTTCGGGGGCCTGACCGGGGCCAGCGCCGACAAGTGGCACCCGGTGTACGGGGCGGGCACCACCCCCCCCGGCCGCTACGCCCTGGCCGCCACCAGCTACTTCCACAAATACGGCCTGAGCCATGAGGAGGGCAAGCGCACCCTGGCCCGGATCTCGGTAAAGAGCCACCACTACGGCGTCCAGAACCCCCGGGCCCACATGCGCCGGGAGGTGACCGAAGAGCAGGTAATGAACGCCCCCATCATCGCCTGGCCCCTGGGCCTGTTCGATGCCTGCGGGGTTACCGATGGGGCGGCCGCCGCCATCCTCTGCCGGGCCGAGGATGCCAAAAAATACCGCGATGACTACATCACCATAAAGGGCTTTGGCATCTCCTGCGGACCGGGCACCGGCAAGTTCCTCACCGACTATGACTTCACCTGGTGGAACGAAACGGAGCGGGCCGCCCAGCAGGCGTATCAGCAGGCGGGGATCACCGACCCGCGGCGGGAGCTGGACATGGTGGAGCTCCACGATTGCTTCTCCATTGCCGAGCTCATCGCCATCGAGAGCCTGGGCCTGTGCCCCCCGGGAAAGTGCCGGGAGGACATAGACAAGAAAAACTTCTACCTGGAGGGCGAGATCCCCGTCAACATCAGCGGCGGGCTGAAATCCTTCGGCCACCCCATAGGGGCCAGCGGCATCCGGGAGGTCTACGAGATATACAAGCAGATCCAGGGCAAGGCGGAGGACCCCTCGCGGCAGAAGGAGAACGTCACCCTGGGTCTGGCCCACAACCAGGGGGGGCATCCCGGCAAGTTTGTCTGTGGCATCACCATCGTGGGCTCCCCTTAACCGGGTGAAGGCCAGCGGATTGTTTCGATTTGGGGATATGAAGCTATGATCGGTATCACTTCCTTTGGGGCCTACGTGCCCATATATCGCCTGGACCGGCAGGAGATCGCGCGGGCCTGGGCCGGGCGGGCCCAGCCCGGCGAAAAGGCGGTAGCCAACTGCGACGAGGACAGCCTGACCATGGGCGTCGAGGCCGCCTACGACTGCCTTCAGGGCGTGGACCGGGACACGGTGGAAGGGGTATATTTTGCCTCCACCTCCCCACCCTACCAGCGGAAAGGGGCGGCCAGCATCCTGGCCCCCGCCGCCGACCTGCGGCAGGATATCTTCACCGCCGACTTCACCGACTCGGTGAGGTCAGGGACCAGCGCCCTCCGGGCGGCCCTGGATGCCGTAAAGGCGGGCTCGGCCAAACAGGTCCTGGTGGTGGCCTCCGACCGCTCCATCCCCGCCCCGGCCTCGGAGCAGGAGATGACCTTCGGCGACGGGGCCGCGGCCCTCCTCATCGGCGAGGGCGATGTTGCCGTGAACATAGCCGGCAGCTACACCATCTCCAGCGAGTTTATGGACCTGTGGAAGAGGGATAGGGGAGACACCTACTTCCGGACCTGGGAGGACCGCTTCATCACCACCCACGGCTACATGGAGCTTACCCAGCGAGCGGTAACGGGGCTGATGAAGAAATACGAGCTGCAACCCCGAGATTTCGCCAGGGCCGCCGTCTACGGTCCCGACCCCCGCTCCCACACGGCCCTTCTCCGGAGCCTGGGGTTCGATGCCAAGACCCAGGTGGCCGACCCCCTGTTCGCCACCGTGGGCAATACGGGCGCCGCCCACTCCCTGATGACGCTGGCCGGGGCCCTGGAGGAGGCCAAGCCCGGGGATAGAATCCTCCTGGCCGGCTACGGCGATGGCGCCGATGCCTTCATCCTGGAGGTCCAAGAGGGCATCGAAAAGCTCCGGGGAAAAAGGGGCATAAAGGGGAACCTGGCTTCAAAGCTCCCCCTGCCCAACTATGAAAAGTACCTCCGCTTTCGCCGCCTGGTGGAGTTCGAACCCGAACGCCGCCCCCCGGACCAGTCGGCCCTGACCGTCCTCTGGAGGGAGAGCAGCCAGGTGCTGCGTTTTCACGGCGGGAAATGCCGCGGGTGCGGCACCATCCAGTTCCCCATCCAGAGGGTCTGCGGGGTATGCCGCTCCCGGGAATACGACGAGGTCCCCCTGGCCGACAAAAAAGCCACCCTGTTCACCTTCAGCCTGGACGAGCGGGCCATGGTGCTGGACCCGCCCAACGTGACCAGTATTGTGGACTTCGACGGCGGCGGCCGGTTCTACTGCACCCTCACCGACAGGGACCCCGGCCAGGTCCAGGTGGGGATGCGGGTGGAGATGACCTTCAGAAA
>JAZFUS010000072.1:0-6502 GCA_036447315.1 Dehalococcoidia bacterium | reverse complement strand
GCGCCCAGGGCCTCCCTGGCCCCCTCCGGGCTCAGCTTCTTGCCCCGCAGGCGCTCCGGATCGTGTTGCAGATTATCCGGGAAGAAGAACTCGGCCAGCTCCGGTAGTTCACCCCCGGAAGGGGCATCGCCCGAGGGCAGGTGCGCTTTCCCCAGGGTGCGGATACGCTCCTGGAGAAGGGGCATGATGCGGAGGACATATTCTCGGTCCAGGGGGCGGGGGATGCTCGAGGCCAGGTCTCGCTCCAGAAATGGCATGGCCAGGTCGGTGAGCTCCGGGGTGGTCAACTTCCGCAGGTAGACCCCATTCATCCAGTCCAGCTTGTCCATGCCGAAGATGGCCCCCGTCTTGCCCACCCGCTCGAGGGAAAAGTGTTCCACCAGCTCCTTCCGGTCCATGAGCTCCGTGCGGTCGTCCAGGGACCAGCCCAGGAGGGCCAGGAAGTTGGTCATGGCCTGGGGGAGGTAGCCCCGGTCCCTGAACTCGGTGAGGGAGGCAGCCCCGTGCCGCTTGGAGAGCTTGGCCCGGTCGGGGCCCAGGATCATGGGCAGGTGGGCCCAGTATGGGGGCTTGTAGTCCAGCGCATCGTACAACAGCTTGTGTTTGGGGGTGCTGGAGAGCCATTCATCGGCCCGCAGGACGTGGGAGATCCTCATCAGGTGGTCGTCCACCACGTTGGCCAAGTGGTAGGTGGGGTAGCCGTCCGATTTGAGGATCACAAAATCATCCAGGGTGCTGTTCTCAAAGGTAACATCTCCCCTGATGAGGTCCCCGAAGTTGGTCTGTCCCTGGAGGGGGATTTTAAACCTGACCACGGGGACCGTACCCCCGTCTCTCAGCCTGTCGATTTCACCCTGGGGCAGCTCGCGGCAGTGGCGGTCATAGCCCGGGGGCTGTTTTCGCTGCGTCTGCTCCCTGCGCATGTCATCCAGCCTCTGGGGTGAGCAGAAACAGGGGTAAGCGTGTCCCGCCTCCACCAGTTGCCGGGCGTGTTTCTGGTAGAGGTCGAGCCGCTGGGACTGAAAATAGGGCCCGCATTCCCCTCCCACCTCCGGCCCCTCATCCCAGTCCAGCCCCAGCCAGCGCAGGCTCTCCAGGATGTCCTCCAGCGCCCCCTCGACCTTCCGGCTGGCATCGGTGTCCTCGATGCGCACGATGAAAGTGCCGCCATGATGGCGGGCAAAGAGCCAGTTGAACAGGGCGGTGCGGATGTTGCCCACATGGGGCATGCCGGTGGGGCTGGGGGCATAGCGGACTCTAATGGACTGGTTCATTCCGGACTCTCCTCTGAGTCCTCTAGCATGTCAAAGGATGGCCCTGCTGTCAAGGATGGGGTCAGGAAAGGACCCGAAAGGAGATCCAGGGCCCGGCTGAGGTCCTGGGGTAGGGGGGAGGTAAACTCCACCTCCTCCCCGGTGCCGGGCAGCCGGAGCTTCAGGTAGCAGGCATGCACAAACTGCCGGTCCAGATGGGGTGATCGGATGCCGTAGGTGGCGTCGCCCACCACCGGATAACCGATGGCGGAGAGGTGGACGCGAATCTGGTGCGTGCGGCCTGTCTCCAGGGTGACCTCCAAGAGGCTGAAATTCCCGGCATATCGGATCACTTGATACAGGGTACGGGCCGCCCTTCCGCCGTCGACCACGGCCATGCGCTTTCTGTTCCGGGGGTGGCGACCCAGTGGGGCTTCGATGGCTCCCCTTTGGGGACTCAGTTTCCCCCTGACCAGCACCAGGTAACGCTTGACTACGGATCCGGTTTTTAGCTGGTGGGAGAGCCTGGCCTGGGCGGTGGGGTTCTTGGCCACCATGATGAGGCCGGAGGTATCTTTGTCCAGTCGGTGGACGATGCCGGGGCGGGGGGAACTATCCAGCTGGGCCAGGGTGGGGTGGTGGGCCAGGACGGCATTGACCAGGGTGTGGTTGGGGTGTCCGGGAGCGGGGTGCACGGTGAGCCCCGGGGGCTTGTCCACCACCATAAGGTCGTCATCCTCATACACTATGTCCAGGGGTATGGCCTCGGGGGCCGGGGATGCGGGCTCGGTGGGCGGAATGGTGACCTCTATCTTCTCCTCTCCCTGAAGCCTCAGTCCGGCCTTGGTCCGTTCCCCGTTGACGGTGACCAGGCCGTCCCGAATGAGCCTTTGGGCCAGAGCCCGGGTGACCTCCGCCCCCTGGGAGACAAACAGGTCCAGACGTAGGCCCGGGACATCGGCGGTTAGAAGGAGCCTCTTGATCATCGGGCCTAACCGGGGGTGCCCGGTTCTTTACGGATGAGGAGGAGTAGGCCCAGCAGCCCCATCCCCACTACGATGGCGGAGTCAGCCAGGTTGAAAACCGGCCATACGCGGAGATCGATGAAATCGGTAACCTGGCCGAAGCGGAGGCGGTCGATGAGGTTCCCCACCGCTCCGCCCAGCGCCATCCCCAGCGCCACCTGAAACGAGGGGATATTGAAAGCGGGATACCGGTAGTAGAGGAGAAGGGCGGCGACCCCGGCGATGGCGGTGATGGTGATGAGGATGCCCTGATTCGCCAGGATTCCGAAGGCCGCCCCCGAATTCTCGATATGGGTCAGCCGTACAGGTCCGTCCTCCGGTATCGAACGGCCGTAGGCAAGGAATGACCTTATCCAGACCTTGGTTAGCTGATCGGCGGCCACCACCGCAGCCGCCGGGAGAAAGAGAAAAAGCTCTCGCGTTCTCATAGGGAGGGGGCTCTCCTTTTCCGAATGGGGACCCTGGATCGAGTGTAGCATTTTTCCCTCATGGGGGCAACTTCGCCGGGGGGATGCCTTGACTTTCCCGGCCCCGGGTCTACAATCGGGTCCATGGGCAGGTCCATGGGCGGGTCCGTGAGGCGGGACGGGGGCAGCTATGCCCTGATTATGAGGCTGGAGGAGGGCACCGATATCCGGGTGGGCGCCCTGGGACGGTTCCTTTTTCATCCGGGCTGCTACCTATACGTGGGAAGCGCCTTAAATGGCGTATCTGCCCGAGTGAGGCGACACCTGCGCGCCGGAAAAAGGATTCGCTGGCACATCGATTACCTGCTGGAGTATGCCCGGATGGTGGAGGTGTGGTACAGCCTGGGGGCGGAGCGGAGCGAGTGCCTCTGGGCCCGGGTGGCTGGGGGTCTGCCCGGGGCCGGGGCCCCGGTTACCGGGTTCGGCTCATCGGACTGTTGTTGCCCGAGCCATCTCTTCTACTACTCCGGGCTGCCTTCCCTGGAACTTTTTCAGGCCGGGGCGGGAGATCCGGGGCCGGTGCTGGAAAGGGTATTGCCCCCGGACTGGGGGGCTATATCAGCGCCCCGGCAAAGAAATCGGCCACCGTCTGCCCCACCTGGCTCTCATACCCCTCCCAGAAGTGGTCGGGGCCGGCCGTGATCTCAAACCGGGTAGGCTGGGGAAGCTCCCCGGCCAGGCGCTCCAGCGCCTCGGGGGGCATGAGCTGGTCACGGCTGCCCACCAGGATAAGCTTGGGTCTGGGATAGTCTTTCAACGATTCCAGGGCCGGGGGTGGCGGGGATATAGCGGCCACAGCCCCCACCCGCTCCTCCCCCGCGGCCACCGTCAGGGCCACACCGGCCCCGAATGAGTAGCCGGCCAGGCCAATCTTCCCCGGGGCCGCCCTGCCATCCGAGGCCACCAGGGTGACTGCTGAGCGAATGTCCTCCTGCTCGCCGAGGCCATCGCCGTAGCTTCCCTGACTCCCGCCCACCCCCCGGAAATTGAAGCGGAAGGCGATGATGCCCCTCCGGGCCAGAGCCTCGGATATGGACAGGACCACACTGCTGTGCATGTCGCCCCCATGGAGGGGGTGGGGATGGCAGACAACCACGGCGGGGAAGGGCCCGTTTCCATCGGGAATGTGCCATATTCCCTCCAGGGTTAGCTTCCCACAGGCAAAATGGGAGACCTGTTCCGTCATTTGTTAGGCCCCTGTTTTCCGGGCCGCCACTTCTGAAGCCGGGCCTCAATCTCCTTCTCAAAACCCTGGTCCGAGGGGGTGTAATATTTTCGCCCTTTCAGGGAGTCGGGGAGGTTTTGCTGCTCCACGAAATGGCCGGGGAAGTCGTGGGCATATTTATAGCCCTTGCCATAGCCCATCTCCCTCATGAGGCCGGTCACCGGGTTGCGCAGGTGGGTAGGGACCGGGTCGTTTCGGGTCTCCTGGACATCGCTTTGCACCTCTGAATATGCCCGGTACAGGGCGTTGCTCTTGGGGGCGGTGGCCAGATAGACGGCGGCCTGGGCCAGGGCCAGGTTCCCCTCGGGCAGGCCGATAAAATGCACCGCCTGCTGGGCGGCCATGGCCACCACCAGGGCCTGCGGATCGGCCATGCCCACATCCTCCGAGGCGAAGCGGACCAGCCTCCGGGCGATATACAAGGGGTCCTCCCCGGCCTCCAGCATCCGCCCCAGCCAGTAGAGGGAGCCGTCCGGGTCGGAGCCCCGCAGCGACTTGTGCAGGGCCGAGATGGTATCGTAATGCTGGTCTCCGGCCCTGTCGTAGAGCAGGGCCCGCTGCTGGAGGGCATCTTCGATGGTGGCCAGGGTGATCAGCCGACCGCCCTGCCCATCGGGTGGAGTGGCCAGGGCGGTCATCTCCACGGTGTTCAGGGCCACCCGGCCGTCGCCGTTGGCCCGGGTCACCAGGTGCTCCCAGGCCTCGTCCTCCAGGGTGACCGACAGGGCGCCCAGGCCCCGCTCCGGGTCCTCCAGGGCCCGCTTCACGATCAGGGTGACCTCCTCGTCGGTGAGGGCCTTGAGGGTGTATACCCGGCTCCGGGAGAGGAGGGGGGAGATGACCTCGAAGGACGGGTTCTCGGTGGTGGCCCCGATGAAGGTCATGGTGCCGTTCTCCACCCAGGGCAGGATGGCGTCCTGCTGGGACTTGTTGAAACGGTGGATCTCGTCGATAAATAGGATGGTCCGCTGCTGGTGGAGGCCGAGGCGCTCCCGGGCGTCCTCCACGGCGCGGCGGAGGTCGGCCACCCCGGAGGTCACGGCGCTCATGGGGATGAAGTGCGAGCTGGTGATCTGGGCGATGACGTGGGCCAGGGTGGTCTTGCCGCTCCCCGGCGGCCCCCACAGGACCAGGGAGGGGAGCTGGTCGGCCTCGATGCTCCGGCGCAATACCCGCCCCTCCCCCACCAGGTGCTCCTGCCCCACAAACTCGGAGAAGTTGCGGGGTCGCATCCTGGTCGCCAGGGGGGCGTCATGCTCCAGGCGCTCCTCTAATGAATGCTTAAACAAATCCTTATTCATATTGCGTTTTTTCGTATTGCGATAAGCTTGGGAGCTTTAACCAGCCTGGTTTTGCGCCCACTGGGAGCATTTTTATTTCGTGAGTATGGGGAGTTTTCGTATTCCGTGTTTTCATATTGCGTTTTTTCGTATTGCGATAAGCTTGGGAACCCTAGCAAACCTTGATTAGCGCCCACTGGAATCTATTTTGTAATTCGTTAGTATGGGGAACTCGGGCAGGTTATGTTCGGCTTCGGTAACCCAGGGCTTCGGTGACTCGCGGCTCACGGCCTGGTTTTACCCACCGCCCTCCCAGATATCTTTTTCGGGGGCTGCGCCCCCGCAGCTCCGCTGGAACCGGGGGTACTGCCTCCGCCCGCCCGTTTTTGTACTGCATGTTTTCGTATTGCGTGTTTTTGTACTGCGTGAATGCTGGGAGCTTTGACCGGCCTGGTTTTACCCACCGCCCGCCCAGATATCTTTTTCGGGGGCTGCGCCCCCGCAGCTCCGCTGGAACCGGGGGTACTGCCTCCGCCCGCCCGTTTTTGTATTGCGTTCTCGTATTGCGTGTTTTTGTACTGCGAGAGTCTTGGGCGCTCTAGCAAACCTTGATTAGCGCCCACTGGGAGCATTTTTTGATTCGTGAGTACGTGGAGCTTTTTCGTATTGCGTGAATGTTGGGAACTCGGGCTTATTTGGTTTTGCGCCCATTGCTGTGTTACATGAATGTCGGGGGCTTTTTCGTATTGCGAAAGTATAAGGAGCTCGGGCAAGCTATGTTCGGCGCCCGGGCAAAGTCCCGTACTATGTCGGAGCCTTTTTCGAGATGCATGAATCATTGCAGCCGGCCTATTTGGCGCTCTTCCCGGCGGCCCTGTCCTTTTCGGCCCCTTTGGCCTTTTCGGCCTCGCCCTTTTTGGACCGCTCAGACTGGCTGGCTGACCAGGCCCCGGTGCTGTAGAAGTGGTGTCGCCACCCCATCCAGTTGGTGGTGCAGCAGGGAGCCAGGGCGACATCGAAGTAGTCGTCGTCGGTGACATCGGCCCCGGCGGTGCCCAGCAGGTAGGGTATCTCCTCCAGGTCCTGGCCGCCGCAGCGGGGGCAGTGGGTCCTGTTTTCTTTCTGGTCCACCAGCCTGTTGAAGCTGTGGCTACAGTGCCGGCAGGTGAATTCGCCCTGGGGTAAAGCCATGACGAGCTCCTTCTCGGGACATATCCCCTATGAACATAATAGCGCGACGGGAGGCGATAGT
>JAZFUS010000071.1:0-16547 GCA_036447315.1 Dehalococcoidia bacterium | reverse complement strand
CCATGGGGGAAACCAGAGGCAACCATGGGGGAAACCAGAGCGATCATGGGGAGGCGGCGTGTGCCCATAAGTTCCATCGTCCTCGTCGGCGGCAGGAGCCTGAGGCTGGGGAGGGACAAAGCAGTGGAGGTACTGGGGGGGAAGAGCATCATCCAGCGGGTCCTGGAGTGCCTGGCCCCCTTGAGCCGGGAGATACTGGTGGTTGCCGCCCAGGACCAGCCGGCCCCGGAGCTGGGACCGGTCCCCGGGACGCGACTTCTGGTGGATGTCCTGCCCGGCAAAGGGGCCCTGGGCGGGCTGTATACCGGGCTCCTGGCGGCAAGCTCGGAGCACAGCCTGGTCGTGGCCTGTGACATGCCCTTTTTGAACCGGGACCTGTTGAAATATATGATCTCCCTCTGCCCCGGTTACGATGTGGTCATCCCCAGGGTGGGCGGCCTGGTAGAGCCCCTCCACGCCATCTACTCCAAGCACTGTCTGGCATCCATAGAGGACCTCTTCAGGAGAAACGAGCGTCAAATTTTCCAGTTCTACCCCCAGGTGCGGACCCGCCACGTGGAGGAGGAGGAGCTGGACAGGTTCGACCCCGGCCACCTCAGCTTTTTCAACATCAACACGCCCGCCGACCTGGAGAGGGCCCGGGACCTGGAGGGCGGATCGGCCCCGGCGCCCGCCTGACCCCCGCCTAACACCCATTTGATCCCCCGTTTGGCCCCCGTTTGACCCAAGAACTCCAAGGTGATAGAATTTCCCGGGATGGTCAACCTACGATGGAATTGGTAGAAAATATGCTGGCCGGCGGCCAGCAGGCCCTGGCCCGGCTTATCACCCTGGTGGAGAGGGAAAGCCCGGAAGTGCCCGAGGTCATGAGGCTTATAACCCCCCACCTGGGCGGGGCATACTCCGTCGGCATCACCGGCCCCCCCGGAGCCGGAAAGAGCACCGTGGTGGACCGGCTCACAGCGGTTATCCGCGGCCAGGACCACACGGTGGGCATAATGGCGGCGGACCCCACCAGCCCCTTCAGCGGGGGTGCCGTCCTGGGCGACCGGATCAGGATGCAGCAGCACTACCTGGACAACGGGGTCTTCATCCGCAGCATGGCCACCCGGGGCAGCCACGGAGGGCTTCCCCGCGCCTGCCGGGGGGTAATGAAGCTCCTGGATGCCTTCGGCAAGGACTTTACCATCCTGGAGACGGTGGGGGTGGGCCAGACGGAACTGGACATCATCGACGCCGCCGATACCGTGGTGGTGATACTGGTGCCCGAGGCCGGCGACGCCATCCAGACCATGAAGGCCGGACTCATGGAGATAGCCGATATCTTCGTGGTCAACAAGGCCGACCGGGAGGGGGCCAACCTCCTGGCTTCGGAGATCACGGCCATGCTCCACATGTACCCCCAACAGGACTGGTGGGAGGTACCCGTCCTCACCACCCAGGCCCACAACAACATCGGTATCGAGGAGCTGTACCAGGCAATCGGGGACCACCACCGGGCCCTGGAGGGCTCGGGACAGCTCACCGAGAAGCGGCGGGAGAAAAGAAAGAAGGAGTTCCTGGAGACGGTGGAGCAGAGGTTCACCTCCCGCCTCCTGAAGCTCATAGAAAAGGATGGCACGCTCCAGGGCTACCTGGAGAGGGTGGAAAAGGGCGATCTGGACCCCTATTCCGCCACCGCCGAGGTCCTCAAAAGCGCGGCCCTGGTCGAGGACCTGAGCCAGGGGCTGAAGGGGTAGATTCGACATGCGCGCTCCGTACCGGATAATGGAGGTAAAGCACGAGCGGTCCCCCCATGAGCAGTCCCCCCATGAGCAGTCCAATGGATAATTACGATGTGATTATCATCGGCGGCGGGCCCGCGGGCCTCTTTGCCGCCATGGAGCTGTCCCGGACCCCCGGCCTCCGGGTCCTGCTCCTGGAGAAGGGCAAGGATATCGATAAGCGAATCTGCGTGGCCCTGGAGGAGGGCGGGACCTGCCCCCCCTGCTCCCCGTGCCACCTGGTCAGCGGCCTGGGAGGGGCGGGGGCCTTCAGCGACGGCAAGCTGACCCTCTCCCCGTTGGTGGGAGGCAGGCTCCCCGAATACCTGGGCGCGGAGGCGCTCGAGGGTCTCATCGACTATGTGGATGGTATCTACCGGCGGTTTGGCGCCACCGACACGATATACGGCCAGGGAGAGCAGGTGGAGGACATCCGGCGCCGGGCCGCCCTGGCCGATCTCCGCCTCATCCCCGTACCCATTCGCCACATGGGGACCGAGTGCTCCCAGCAGGTCCTCCGGGACATGCGCGATTTTCTGTCTCCCCTGGTGGAGATCAAGCTGGGAACCCCGGTCAAGACCATCCTCACCGGTGGGGGAAGGGTCACCGGGGTGGAGACCCGGAAGGGGAAGAAGCTGGGGTGCCGCTACCTGATCGTGGCCCCGGGCAGGGAGGGAGCGGACTGGCTGGTCCATGAGGCCCGCCGGCTGGGACTTACCCTGTCGAGCAACCCCATCGATGTGGGGGTCAGGGTGGAGGTCCCGGCCCCGGTCCTGAACGAGCTGACCAGCGTCCTCTACGAGTCCAAGCTGGAGTTCTTCTCCAAAACCTTCGATGACCGGGTCAGGACCTTCTGCATGTGCCCGTCGGGCGAGGTGACCATGGAGTCCACCGGTGGCGACGACTCCGTGACCACGGTGAACGGCCACAGCTATGCCGGGCGCAAGACCGCCAACACCAACTTCGCCCTGCTGGTGAGCACCACCTTTACCGAGCCCTTCCATGAGCCCATAGCCTACGGCAGATACCTGGCCCGGCTGGCCAATCTGGTCAGCGGGGGGATTCTGGTGCAGCGGCTGGGGGATTTCCTGGAGGGGCGAAGGACCACCCAGGCCCGCCTGGAGAGGGGCCTGGTGGAACCCACCCTGAAGAGCGCCACCCCCGGCGACCTGAGCACCGTCATGCCCTACCGCTTCCTCAAGGATATCGTGGAGATGCTTCATGCCTTAGACGAGCTGGCCCCCGGCGTGGCCTCCCGCCATACCCTCCTCTACGGGGTGGAGGTCAAGTTCTACTCCTCCCGCCTGCAGCTCAGCCCCACCCTGGAGACACAGATAGAGAACATGTTCGGCATCGGGGACGGGGCGGGGGTGAGCCGGGGCCTGGTCCAGGCCTCGGCCTGTGGAGTGGTGGCTGCCCGGGAGGTCCTGCACCGGCTGAAGGTGCCCGTCCCGGCCCAGCCCTGAGCGGGGGCTTCCCCTCAAACCTGGCTGTCGCCGCCCTCGATGAACCGGCCCCTCCACCTGCCCACAACCCTATGCACCCCGTCGGTTCCGAAAAAACCCTGGAACAGCTTCAGGTAGTAGAGCTCCTCTTTGGATACCAGGGAGATATCCTTGAACGCTTCCTTTTGCTCCTCGAATTCGGCATCGGAGATCTCATTCTCGGCGAAATCGCCCACCAATTGCGCGGACCCGCTGCCATCGGCAAACTCCATCTTGGTCCGCCACAGCACCTCTTCGGGAAGGTATCCGGCAAACGCCTTTCGGAGCAGCCACTTCTCCATCCTGCCCTCCCCGGCCAGCTTCAGGCGCGGGTCGATAGCGATGACGTGCTTCAGAAAATCCACATCGAGAAAGGGCACCCTCCCCTCTATCGAGTGGGCCATGGTGGCGCGGTCCACCCTCTGCAGATTTAGATTGTGCAGTCCGGAGAGGATCCTGATGGATTCATCCTGGAGGGCCTCTTTCCGGTCGATATCCTTGAAATAGAGATACCCGGCAAAGGCCTCGTCCGCGCCCTCACCGGTGAGAATCACCTTCACATGTTCCCTGGCCAGCCTCGACACGAAGTACGTGGGAATGGCGCTCCGGACCAGCGCGGGGTCGAAGGACTCCAGGTGATATATCACCTGGGGCAGCGCCTCCACCACATCATCCCGGGTGTAGATAAATTCATGGTGGTCGGTACCCAGGAAACGGGCAACCACCCGGGCATACTTCAGGTCGATGGACTCCTCCACCCCCACGGAGAAGGAGTCCAACCGGTCGAAATATCGCCTGGCGATGGCGGCCAATATGCTGCTGTCGATGCCGCCACTCAGGAAGACCCCCAGCGGGACATCGGACATGAGGCGCTTCTCCACCGCCTCGGTCAGCCTCTGCCTGATCATGGCCGTGATGGCATCCTCATCCCCGCCCCCGCCGTCGGCGGTTCCCCGGGGGATGTGGTAGTACTGAACGAGCCCCGCCCCCGCCCTGGAGGAATAGTAATGCCCCGGGGGGAACTCCCGGATGCCGTCCACCATCCCCTCCAGCGCCTTTAGCTCCGAGGCGAAGAAGACGCAGCCGTCCCGATGCCCCTGGTAGAGGGGCTTTATCCCCAGGGGGTCCCGGGCAACGAGGATATCCTTGCCGTCGTAGAGAACGAAGGCGAACATCCCGTCCAGCCGGGAGACCGCTCCCTCACCCTCCTCCTCGAACACATGGAGGATGGCCTCGGTATCGCTGGCGGTACGAAAGCTGTGCCCGGAAAGCCCGTCCCTCAGGGCCCGGTGATTGTAGATCTCGCCGTTACATATGACGCAGGCCCGCCCGTCCTCGTTGAATATCGGCTGCTTGCCACCGGCCACATCCACTATGGAGAGCCTTGTTTGCCCCAGGGCGACGTTGCCGCCCACATACTTGCCCCGGTCATCCGGCCCGCGGTGGTTAAGCTTGTCCATCATGTTATCCAGGCGGAGCGCCCACTCGGAGGCCCTATCCCCATATATGGCGACTATCCCGCACATACAACCCTCATCGGTCCCCGGACCTCATTTCACCACCTCGAAGACGGCCACCAGCCCGTGCCCGCAGCCCAGTCCCCGCTGCACGCCCATCTCCAGCTCCATCAGACAGCGGGCCAGCTGGGGTTCCACCAGGTTGGCCCGGGTATCGCCCGTTTTTATACCGCGGGCCGCCCGGACCACCGCCCGCATGGTCCGCTGCCCGCTTCTCAGGGCGGCCGGGACCTTTCGGGGAGGGGTCGGCGGCGGGCCATCCGAGAGGGCCGACTCCGTGAAGGCCACCAGGTAGTTCCAGCACTCCGCCAGCGCGTGGTAATAGGCATTGACCTGGGGATAGCCCTCACGGGGCACATAGCGCACCTGGAGCTCCTTCAGGTCGGTGCGGATGCCCATCTCCAGGAGGGAATTGACCCGCCCGCGCCAGGGCTGACAGTGCCGGTTGTACTGGGCCGTGTCCATGTGGCGGCCCACGAACGAGGAGCGGTCGCCCAGGGCCCGGAGCGCCAGGCGCCCCCCGGCCCTCTCGTCGGCACCGCGGAGGATGGACTGCACCTCCCGGCGGCCCACAAACCTGAGGGGGAAATAGGTGAGGTCCTTTCGCTCCTCCTCCGGGACGCCTATGTAGGAGATGGCGTAGTCCATCCACTGGTTGGATTTAAGGTCGTGGGTCCACAGGGACTGCCACTCGTACGAGTACCGCCCCAGCCAGTCCACGACTATCAGGGTGCCCTTCCGGCCGTGCCCGCCGATAGCGCCCAGCAGCCGCACCGTCTGCTCGTCGCTGTTGTGGGACAGCGTCCCGTAGCTGGCGAAGTAGAGATCGCTGGGCTCCTCGCCCCGGTAATCGTACTCATTGAGGTCGGCCCGGACGAAGGATACGTCGCCGCTGCCGCCGTAGATACCGCGCGCCTGCTCCAGCAGGACGTCATTTATATCGATCCCCGTGTAGGACCCGAGGATATCCGGCCCTATCAGCTTCGTATCGTGCTCCCCGGCCCCGGGGCGGCTCCTGTCCACGGCCATGAGCAGCTCCAGGCCGTCGCCGCCGCCGCAGCCTATGTCCATGACGCGAAGCCTCTCGCCCCGCTCCCTCTTGGCCGCCACCAGCCGCTCCAGGTAGGGCCGAAGATACAGTCCTATCTGCACGTCCTCCCAGAAGCGCCGGACATTATCATATTTCCCCAGCAGGCCCGCCGGCTTCTCGTACCGGCCGCTCTCAGCAGCCTGGGTATAGGCGGCTATCTCTGCCAACGCCGCCCCCTACCCCTTGCCCCCGGAGGCCAGCGACTCCACGACCTTGATGGCGTGAAAACCGTTGGCGCCATAGCCATCGGCCCCGATGCTGCGGGCGAACTCCTCCGTGGTGGGGGCCCCCCCCACGATGACCTTCACCGAGTCCCTCAGGCCGCTGGCCTCCAGCGCCTCGGTGGTGTCCTTCATGCGGGCCATGGTGCTGGTGAGGAGGGCGGAGAGCCCGACGAACTGGGGTTTCTCCTCCCTCACCGCATCCACGATAGCCTGGGTTTCCACATCGGTTCCCAGGTCCTTTACCGTATAGCCCGCCCCCTGAAGAAGGATGGCGACGATGTTTTTGCCGATGTCATGCAGGTCGCCCTTGACGGAGGCCAGGATGATCGTGCCCTTGGCCGCGACCCCGCTCCGGGCCAGATGGGGCCGGAGGAGGTCCATGGCCGCCCCCACCGCCTCGGCGGAAGCCAGCATGTCGGGGATGTAGTACTCCTTGGCCTCGAACTTGTTCCCCACGACATCCATACCCTGGGTCAATCCCTTTTCGATGATGGCTCCCAGATCGATGTTATCGCTAATGGCCTGCTGGGTAAGCTCCGTTACCGCGGGCTGTCCCACCAAACCGTCCTCCATGCCCTCGTCCTCGCTGGTCACCCGCCCCTGAATCACATTCTCCCGGATCAGCTCCAGAATATCCTCTGCCATTGCTCCCTCTCTATTCTACAGGTCTTTCAATCTGGGCAGGAGTCCGGGCACCTCCCGGAAAACCCTGTCCACCGTGTCCTTGTCTATGTGATGCGGCGGCAGGGAGAGGATCTCATCCATCCCCTGCCGGGCCCTGATAAGCACCTCGTCGGTCATGTCCCCGCCCTCGAAGGGATAGGGTGGGGCAATCTCGCCGCTGTGCAGCATGCGCCGCACGAACCGCACGTACAGCTTGTGGGAGGTCTGCATAACCCTGCGCACCTGCCCCAGGGATTGAGATACATCCTCGTCGGTAACCGATGGCTGCTTCAGAAACGCCTTGACCATCCCGATGTGGGCATCGTCCAGGACCGCCTGGACCGGACAGAAGGTGTTGGTGCGCTCCAGCAGGCCAAAGGCGTAATGGATATACTGGGGGCCGCTCATCGCCACCAGCATATGGCTGAACAACCTCTCCACCGATGCCTGGATTCCGGGCACCTTTACATCGGAGATGCCCGCCGTGGAGTAGCAGGGCAGCTCGTAGTAGCGGGCCATCTGCACGCAATCGATGTTGTACTGATTGAACTCGGGGACACCGTAGGAATCACACAGGTCGTCCATGCGCGCCCTCACCGGCACGCTTCCGTAGAGCACCGGGGCGCCCTTCTTTACCAGCTGGGCCATGACGATGCCCGCTATGATCTCGGCGTTTATCTGGGCCACCATGCCATCCTCCTGGATGGGAGCGGTGGAACCGCCCTGCGGGGAGCTGGAGATGACCAGGGGTATACCCCTTCTGGCTATCTCCATGGCGGTCTGCGCGGTATCGTCCACGAGCTGCAAGGGGCTCTTCACGGTGCAGGTAATCATGGAGATGATGGGGTTGTCCCTGAATGCGTCCTCTCCCCCCGCGATGATCCGGGCCATGTTGAGCACGTTATCGAGCTGGCCCAGATCGGTAAGCCCCGACATCACATGCTTGGTGGTGTTATTGAGCGAGGCGAAGAACTTGTTGACGTCCTTATTGGCATCGGTTATGTCCTCGTCCTGGATGTTGACATTGCGCAAAAAGCTGTCCCAGCTATCGAGGCCCTCACAGAGGCGCGCCGCCGTCCCCAGCCTCTCCACGGTGCCCCGTTCCACGCGGAATACGGGAAGCTCCACCTCGGTCCGGGAGTCGCGCTTGCTGACGAAGGTCTCCACATCCACGTCGAGCCAGTTGTTGGCCTCGGAGCCCGAGGCGAACCGTATCCGGGGCTCGCGGCCGTCCAGGATGAGGCAGTTGTCCTCGTCCCGCGCCCCCAGCTTCACCACCCTCGGGGCCGCCGCCAGCGCCTGGGAGACCAGCTTCTCCGGCATCAAGACATGCCAGCAGGCAGGCGTCGATTCATCGATCCGCCGTACGTCGGCGCCATGGTCCCCGAAGACCTGGGCCGCCTCGCTGTTATAGCAGAGTATCCCCGGGTCCATCAATATAGCCAGCGAAGAGCGGTGAATTCGCTCCACCTGCTCCAGGCTCAACCTTTCATATGGGCGTACCAGTACCCCGGCCCGTGCCATGGCGCGCTCCTGACCTGTTTCAGTGCCTCTGGTGGTGAGTCCTCAAATGTCCCCCGTCGCCCCTCCGCCGCCCCGGCAAAACCCGGCATTCCGACACCGAAAATACCCTATCGCACGGCATCGATGATTCATGCTTTAAAAACATCGGGGAAGGCGAAAGGCTCGCCCACAGGGGTATCGGGGGCGTTCCGGGTTATCCCCTCTCAGCCGGCATATGCCAGTTCCACTATGCCGGTTATCTCTGCTAATATCTTCTCCCGGACATCGTCCGGCAGGCTGTGGTCACACCTGTCGATGATCTCCTCCACCTTATCCGCGGCCCGCTCCACGGCGGGTTTGCCGCCATTGTCCTCCCACTCGTCCCGGTTGTCCCTATCGCTCAGGGTAGGCTCGTAGTGCTCGCTGCGCATGAAGCGCCTGGTATGCTTGGCGGAGACAAAGTGTCCTCCGGGCCCCACCTGCTTGATCAGGTCGAAGGCCAGGGTCTCGTCGTCCACCCTGATGCCCTCGGTGGCCCGCATGACCATGCCCAGGATATCGTTGTCCACAACGTACTTTTCGTAGCTTACGGTGAGGGCAAACTCCATCAGCCCGGCGGCGTCGTGTATGAAGTTGGCCCCCGACAGGGCGCACATAAGGTTGGTAATGGCGGACTCATAGCCGCTCTGGGCATCGACCACCTTGGAGTCGGTCATGCCACCCGTGGCATAGAAGGGGAGCCGGTAAAACTGGGCCATCTGGGCGCCGGCGGCATTGAGAAGCCCCATCTCCACAGCCCCCGCCAGATACTTGAAGTCCCGGAGGTCGGTGCTGGCGGCCACGGAGCCGAAGATAACAGGGGTTCCCGGGTTGACGATCTGGGTAAGCATGACCCCCATCAGGGAGTCCACCACCTGAATAGCGAGGTTGCCGGCCAGGGTAACCGGGGAAGTGGCCCCGCACAGCGGCTCGGCGGGGACCACCAGCGGAATGCCCGACTCCGCGATGGAAACCACCAGGTTGCCATACCCCTTGTCCAGCTTCAGCGGGCTCATGCTACAGGCTATCATGGATATGATGGGGCGCTCCCGGAGCCGCTCCGCGGACCCGGCCACTATCTCGGCCATCCGTATGGCCTGCCTCACCCCCTCGAGGGTGTACACGCCCCCCATGATGTGCTTGGCGGTGTTGTCCAGGCCGGCATAGAAACGATTGACGTCCACCCGTTCCACGGGCAATTCGTTGGGATAGGTGGGCAACAGGAAAACGTGGATGTTCTCCAGCCCATCCACCAGCCGGGCGATGCGCTTTAAATCGTCCAGCGTGGCGCGCTCTTTCCGGCCGGTATCCGAGCTATAGATATAGAGGGCCGTGCCCCCGGTGCCCGCATATACCCTCGTCCCGCCCAGGACCACATCGTGCTTCTCGTCCTGTCCACAGAGCCGTACCTGGGAGGGCGCCCCCTCGATGAGCTCCATGACCAGCTTCCGGGGCAGCCGGACCACGCGCTTCGAATCATCCACCCGCGCCCCCGCCATTTTGAAGTACTCCAGCACCGGCTCGGAGTTGACCTCAAAGCCCACCTCTTCGATAATCCGCATCGCGGTCTCATGGACTTTTTCTATTGATTCCTCGGACAGGGGCTTGAAGCTGCCCCCTTCCATTCCTTTTCGAACCATATCTCTCCTAACTATCTCCTGCCAACACAATCGGGCCGCTCACAGGTCCGGCATGGCGACCACTTCTCCAGTCCGTCTCCGTGCGGGCTCATCCCGATGATGCCCGAAACCGACTTCCTGGGGACCATCAGGCAGGCATCGGTCAAACGGATACCCGCCGATCGCCCTTCCATGGCGCGAAAGACCATCTCCTGCTGCTCTATATCCCAATCGCAGTATCCCGGACTGAAGCGGGCACTGGTGCCCAGGCCCTGGGCGCCGGCTATCTTCCTTACCCTGTCGTGGACGGCGTTGGCCGCGTTTTCGGTGGCGGCCGATCCCACGGCGTCCACGATGGCCGCATCCAGTATCCGGCCCCGGTCGGCCAGCTTCCCCACCTCCCCCTCCAGCGACCCTCCGATGGTTACCGCGAATATGGCGGCCTTCCGGGACCGCCTCATCAACTGGGCGACGACGGTCCCCTGGAACGTAACGTCCCCCAGAAAGGCCGTGTCCCCCTCGACGCGCTCCGCGTTTTTGATAACAAATGAGTGCTTGGGCTCGATCATCCGGGAGGTATCCTGTATGTGCCTGTCCACCAGGGAAACGATGCGTTTGGGCACTTTACGGCCGGCCCGGTAGCCCAGGTACCGGAGCACCGACTCCTGCTCTACCTTTATGTCAATTCGTTCTTCTACAGCCAACATTTCCACTATTCTCCTATTCCCTGGACCCGAGCCCGGCGCCAAGACCATCCCCTCACAGGCATACGTAGCTTGACGGGGTAGGCTGCTTGGGGCGGATTTAAAGCGGGGAGGGGCCAATCAAGGAGGCAACAATCTGAAGGGGTGTCATCAAAAAGGGGGAGGGTTTGAGAGAGTTAAAGAGTACTGAAGGGTTAAGGACGCTGGTTCGCGGCAACGCAACTGACCATGTCTCTCACTACAGGCCAGATGCCTTGGAGACAGCCCTGAGTCAATAAAAAAACAGATATCAGGTCACGGTTCTGGCTCTTAACAGTATAAATAAAGCTATTTGTGTACCTCCCTGCCGTATCGGGCCTGCGTAGTCTAGCATGGCTAAACCCCCCCGTCCAGCGCCGATGATGGGTGCTTCCCAGTTGCGAAGAGGGATGTAGCTGGACTTGATAGGGTCTTGAGGCGGCTGATATACCTCCTGAGCGACCAATAGTGGCCCATAACTCCTGTCAATTCCTCTCAACAGGTCTTCCCTATGTGAGGGCAAAGTGGCCCCATCTCGAAAAACGACCACCGGCAGGCGGTTGCCGGCGGCGGTCCCAGATAGGCGGCAGCTACGGCCGGGAAGCAGCCAGATTGGGCCGGGGAGAGGTTACAATTTGGTTAAGGTTTTGCGTAGACGACCTCGCCGGCCTTTATGGTCAGCGCCGGCACCAGGGATGTCCCTCCCCTGAGCATCTCCCCCTCGCTATCGGGGAACTCCCAGTCCCCCGCCACCGGCTCCAGCACCGAGATATCGGCGGGCATGCCCGGGGCCAGGCTGCCCATGCGATCGGCCGTCCCCAGGACCCGGGCGGGGGCGGCGGTGGTCATCTCCACCACCCTGCCCAGGTCCAGCCCCAGGGCCAGAAACTGGCCCATGACCTGGGTGAGGGGGGGGGAATAGAGCCCCCCCAGGGTGGCCATATCGGTGCTCAGGGTGGTGGGCACTATCCCCGCCTCCAGGACGGCCCGGGCCACCCCGTAGTTCATGTACATGCCCCCATTGGCCGTGTCCAGGACCACCCCCCTCTCCACAGCCTCCCGGAACTCGGGCATCAGGCCCTCGGGGGTGAGCACGCTCCCCGGTTTGCCGGAAAAGGGGTGGCTGAGGATGTCCCCCGGCTCCAGCAGGGGCAGGAGCCCCCGGGTGAGGGAGGGATTTTCCTGGGACCGGGGCTCGGTGATATGGACCATGAGCCGGCTCCGGGTCTCCCTGGCCGCCTCGCTGGCCCACCGCACCATATCCAGGCCCAGGCTCCCGGTGGCGGGGCCTATGGCCCGCACCTTTATCCCGCGCATCAGCCCCGGATTCTCCAGGACGGTCTCCACCGCCGCCCGGACATCGATATCGGCGCCAGAGCGGATTTCGGGCACCGTCGAGAGGCCGGTGAGGGCGATATTGAGGAAGCAGTAGACGGAGCACCGGGGCGGGTCGGCCAGGGAGCGGCGCAGCCGCTCAAAGGTGGCGGCGCCCGCGCTTCCGGCATCGACCACCGTGGTCACCCCCGATGATACCCCGGCCCGGTCCGGGTCCACGCCATAGGGCGTGACGGCCTCATAGATATGGCAGTGGAGGTCTATAAGCCCCGGGGTGACCAGCCTCCCCGAGACATCGATAACCTTTTCAGCCCCATCTCCGGGCAGCCCCGGGCCGACCTCGGCTATCCTGCCCCCCGAGACACCGATATCGAAGGGGCCGTCCCTTCCCTGGGCGGGATCGACCACCCGGCCGCCGGTGATGAGGAGATCGAACATGGGGGGGAAGCCTCCTGGCCTCATTCTATCAGGGTTTATGGCCCTGTCAACGACCGCGGCGTATTTGACACTCTCCGCCGGTCCCGCCTATACTTAGACGTTCTCCGAGACGGGGGACGTTCTCCAAGACGGGCCACCCTGAGGAGGGACAGTTGATCGAGGCTTTTCAGGATATCATCAATGGCCGCCACGACTATGCCCGGTCCTGGAAAGAGAGGACCGGGGGCAAGGTGGCAGGGTGTTTCTGCACCTATGTGCCCGAGGAGATGCTGGCGGCCGCCGGGGTGCTCCCGGTGCGCGTCCTGGGCAGCCTCAGGCCCCAGGAGCTGGCCGAGGCCCATATCCCCACCATGTACTGCCCCTACAGCCGCGATTGCCTCGCCGAGGGCCTGTCCGGGACCTATGACTACCTGGACGGGGTGGTCATGGCCAAGGCCTGCATGCACCTCCAGCAGGCCTACGAGTGCTGGGTGCTCGATGTGCCCACCGGCTACTACCACTTCATCACCATGCCCTGGATCCTGGAGGACCCCGAGTCCAGGGCATACTTTCTCAGTGAGCTTCTCGACTTTAAAGAGACCCTGGAGGCCTGGACGGGCGTTCCCCTCACCGATGAGGCCCTGGACCGGGGCATCGATCTGTACAACAGTCACCGCCGCCTCATGCACCGCCTCTATGAACTCCGGCGCCCCGACCCACCGCTGGTCTCCGGGACCGAGGCCGCCGCTATCGTCCTCTCCAGCATGCTCTGCGACAAGGCCGAGCACAACGAGCTGCTGGCCGCGGCCATCGAGCGGGCGCCAGGGCGTCCGGACCCGCCCAACCCCGCCCCCCGGCTCATGATAGCCGGCGGGGAGAACTATGACCTGGAGCTGCCTCTGCTGGTGGAGTCCCTGGGGGCCAATGTGGTCATCGAAGAGCAGTGCATGGGCAGCCGCTACTTCTGGAACGAGGTGTCCGAAGAGGGAGACAGGCTGGGGGCCATCGCCGACCGCTACCTGACCAGGCCCCCCTGCCCCACCAAGACCAACCAACAGCCCCGCTACCAGCACATCCTGGACCTGGTCAGGGATTACGGGGTCCAGGGGGTACTACTGGTCCAGCAGAAATTCTGCAGCCCCCATGCCGTGGACATCCCCGACCTGACCCGCTTCCTGGCGGACCACGGTATACCCAGCTATTTCTTCGAGCTGGATGTGACCCTGGCCCGGGGCCAGCTCCGCACCCGCACCGAAGCCTTTTTAGAGACCCTGGACCTGGAGCTGGTGTAAGGCAGGATAATGGCATATAAGACAAAGAAGCTGGAAAGCTGGCAGTGGGCCAAGGAGATCAGGTACCGCCATTATCAAAAGCTCCAGGGGGCCCGGGAGAACGGCATCCCCATATTCACCGGCAGCGGCCATGCGCCCTGGTCCATAATCTCCGGCATCGGGGACTTTGCCGCCCTCTGCGGCGAGCCCTGGTCGGCCAGTGTGGGCTATTTCCCCGAGCTGGCCCAGGAGTGCTCCGAGGCCATGGAGGCCAAGGGCTGGGGAAGGGATGTCTGCGGCTACCTCAAGCAGTATGTGGGCTCCATGCTCATCGATAAGGGGCCCTGGGGCCCCTTCCCCAGGCCCGACTACATCTTCCAGAGCGTGGACTGCGACCTGGAGTCCTCCTGGTACAACATGGTGGCCCAGCACCTGGACATTCCCCTGTTCTATACCGAGATCCTGCACGACGGCCACCCCCGGACCCCCAAGGACGCCACCGTCCAGTACCTGGCCGACCACTATGCCCGGGCCGTGGAGTGGCTCCAGGAGGTTACCGGGAAGGAATACAACGACCAGGCCCTGCTGGACGCCATGACCCTGACCTGGGAGAGCCGCAAGCTGTGGTCCGAGATATGCGAGATGCAGAAGGCGGTCCCCGCCCCCCTGGACATGAAGTCCATGTACACCCTCTATCTGCCGGCGGAGATCGAGCCCCACAACCCGGAGGTGGTGGACTTCTACAAATCCCTCCGGGACGAAGTCCGCCACCGGGTGGACAAAAACATCGCCGCCGTGGGGAACGAGCGCTGCCGGGTGCTCCACGATGACATCCCCCCCTGGCACGCCCTGCACCTCTTCCGCCTCATGGAGGAATACGGGGTGGTGGTCAGCGCCAGCGCCTATGTCTTCGGCCTGAGCGGTGTCTGGGAGGAGGGGGAGGACGGGGTCTACAGGGCCCAGGTGACACCCCCCAAGATAAATTATCCGCCCCGTACCCGGGAGGAGGCCTTGTGGCTTCAGGCCTGGATGGATATATCCGTGGTCAGGCCCATGACCAATGTCCAGAGCGCCATATCGGTGTGGCGCAGCCTGATCCGGGACTGGAACTGCCAGGGGGCCATCTTCCACATCAACCGGGGGTGCATCCTGACCTCATACGGGGTGATGCAGGGCAGGAAGGCGCTCAAGGACGATGGCGTGACCACCATGATCTACGAGTCCAGCCACGTGGACAAAAGGGAGTGGAACGAGACCGAGGTCAGGGACCGCATCGAAGCCTTCATGGAGAGCCTGGGGCTCAAACCGCTATAGCCCGTCGGCGTCCCCGGCTCACCCTCAGGGATATGGGATAAAACCGTCGACAAGACCTTCGCTTCAGCCTATCGAGGACACGGGTCCGGCCTCCTCAGGTCCACCAAAGGAGGCAATTCAGAATGAGCGACATCAGTACCACCATAGGCGGTTTAAAGTTAGCCAACCCCATAATTATTTCCTCGGGTCCGCTCAGCGATACGGAGGAAATCCTCCAAAAGGCCGATACCTTTGAACCGGGGGCTATCATCCTCAAGACCACCCTCCTGGACAGGGATTATAAGCAGGCGGTAGCGCCGTATGACCACCATAAGTATCCCCATTTGCTGAATAGCTACATCCGCCTGTCCGACGGCCAGATGCACTGTGATGGAATGTCGCGCTGGTCACTGGAGCTATGGGCGGACTGGATGGCGAAAAACCACGATAAATTCCGCACTCCATTGATAGCCAGTGTGGCCGCTGTCTCGTTGGAGGGCTACATCGAAGGGGCGAAATTGATGGAACAGGCCGGAGCCAAAGCCATAGAGCTGTTGCTGGCCTGTCCGGCTGCCTGGTTCCGCCCCTTCAAGTATTGCATGACCAGCAACCCGGCCATAGTGTCGGAGATCTGTACCGAGGTAAAAAAAGCGGTCTCCATCCCCATCGGGGCCAAGACCCTGCCCTGGCCCTCGGCCATTCCCCGGGCGGCCTACAGGTCTATAGGTCTATAGGTCCGGGGTCGATTGGGTAACCCTGGGGAGCATCTTGATGGGAGCTCCGGGTGTGGACCTGGACACATTGGAGCCCCAGTTTGCCTCCGATACCTCCATTGCCGGCACCTCGGCCGCCAAGTACATAGGTCTGCGCGCTCTGCAAAAGTGCCAGGATTTTGCCGGCAAGGTCGATATCTCGGGCCATGGCGGCATACACGGCTGGAAGGACATCGTCGAGAACATACTATACGGGGCCAACTCGGTACAGGTGCTGACGATCTGCATGAGGCGAGGGTTCAGGGTCATACCCGCCATGAAACGCGGACTGGCCGATTATATGGATGAGCACCAATTTGCCACCATCCAGGATATGAGGGGGCTGGCAATCCCCAAGCTCCTCCACATGGAGCAGCTCGGGCCGATGATGGCGGAGGCCTATCTCAAGCTAAAGGGGACAGTGGTAGCCAGGGTGGATGAATCCAAGTGTGATGGGTGTGAAATCTGCTGGGAGGTGTGCCGCTGGAATGCCATCAGCATCAGGGATAAACTGGCCGTGGTGGACAGGAGTCTCTGTGAAGGATGCAACATGTGTGGCATGGCCTGCCCCAAAGAAGCCCTGTCCCTGGACAATATGCCGCTGTATTACCAGACCGTAAGGGAGCTGGCCAAGCCCCTGCAGAGGGCTTAACGTGGTGACCCACCGCCACAGCGTAACATAGCCACAAAACTTGATAGGAGCCGGGAAGATGGCTATAGAGACCCTGATCACACCTGAACTTATAGCGGAGTATACCCTTCAGGGGTCATGGTTAAGCCACCCCATCATCGATGAGTTCTCAAAGCGGGTGGAAGAGCATCCGGACAAGACGGCCATCATCGATAGGGGGCAGC
>JAZFUS010000070.1:0-2933 GCA_036447315.1 Dehalococcoidia bacterium | reverse complement strand
CCGGCCCACTGCGGCGCGGCCTATAAGAAACTCCCCGCCTCCGGCGACACCCCTCCCCTGGGTGTGGCCGTGATGGTCACCCTGGACCCTAAACACGTGCAGGTCATCGAGGCCAGGATAGTGATGGGGGGCCTGGGCGCAAGGCCCGTCAGGGCCGGAAGCGCCGAGGACATGGTCAAGGGGCAGCCTATAGGGGAGCAGGTGATCCGGAGGGTGGCCCAGGCCGCCTCCGAGGAGGCCGAGCGGATTTCCCCGGAATTAAGCGCCGCCGGGCGGGAGGGGGTGAGGAAGCTGACCGACCAGGCCATAGGGGACGCTATCTACCTCACTCAGCCCGATTTCTTCTCCGGGGGCTAGGTACGGCGAGGTCTCGATACAGAAGCGGAGTGAAAATAATGACTGAATATTCAGTGGTGGGCAAGTCTTTTCCTCGTGTGGAAGGGGTTTCAAAAGTCACCGGTGAGGCGAAATATACCGAGGACCTGGTGCTGCCCAGAATGCTATGGGGGAAAATTCTCCGCAGCCCCTATCCCCATGCCCGGATCATCAACATCGATACCAGCAGGGCGGAGAAGTTGCCCGGGGTCATGGCCGTGGTGACGGGCAGGGATACCCGGGGAATAAGGTTCTCCTTTGTGGACACCCCCAGGTACCCCGCCGATGAGTATGTCCTGGCCGAGGATAAGGTCCGCTATGTGGGAGAGGAGGTGGCCGCGGTGGCCGCCACCAGCGAGGACGTGGCCGAGGAGGCCCTGGGGCTCATCGAGGTGGAGTACGAGGAGCTGCCCGCGGTGTTCGACCCCGAGGAGGCGCTCAAGGATGGGGCGCCTCAGGTCCACGACGTGATCGAGCGCACCACCACCACGGCCTGGGAGGACTGGGGGGTGGGGAGGAAGGGCAGGCCCTATAAGGTGGAGAACAACATCTGTGCCACCAGCTTCGTAACCTATGGTGACGTCGAGGAGGGATTCAGGCAATCGGACCACATCCGGGAGGACAGGTTTGTCATACCGGCTACCTCCCATGCCGCCATGGAGCCCCATGTCGCGCTGGCCAGCTTTGACCGGTCCGGGAACCTGGACATCTGGCTGTCCCACATGGGCTATGAGATAAAGCGCTACTGGCTGGCCAAGACCCTTCAGATACCCTTGACCAAGGTCCGGGTCTTAAAGACCTATGTGGGCGGCGCCTTCGGGGGCAAGGTAAACCTGTTCTCCCATGAGTTCCTGGTGGCCTTTCTTTCAAAGAAAACGGGACGCCCGGTGAAGATCGTTCTCTCCCGCGAGGAGGTATTCGCGGCCACCACCACCAGCCACCGCATGATCATCGACCTCAAATTGGGCGTGAAAAAGGACGGGACCATCATGGCCCAGGACATGAGGATCATCAACGACCCCGGGGCCTACCGGGGCAGCTCGCCGGTGGCCATGTTCCTGGCCCATAATTTCTGCAATTCCATATTCCACATACCCAATCTGAAGCACCAGGGGGTAGGTGTCTACACCAACAAGTCGATCTGCATGGCCAAGCGGGGACACGGCGCCCCCCAGGCCAGGTTCGCCATCGATTGCCTGATGGAGATGATAGCCGAGGACCTGGGCATTGACCCCATCGATATGATGCTGCGCAACGTGAGGAAGGTTGGCGACACCCTCCCCAACGGCGACACAATGGCTAGCTACGGCCTCCCCGACTGTCTCCGGGAGGCGGCCAGGGTCTCGGAGTGGAAGAAGAAGCGAGGGAAGCCCGGGAACCGTGGAGTGGGGGTGGGGGTGGCTTCCATGTTCAGTGGTTCCGCCTACTATCCCTTTGGCAGTGCCGCCATCGTACAGCTAAATCCCGACGGCCATATCACCCTGTTCACCGGCTCCACCGAATGCGGCCAGGGCTCGGATACCGCCGTGTGCCAGATAGCGGCCGAGGAGATGTGTTTGTCCATGGAGGACGTGGTCCTGGTATCGGGGGACTCGCAGCTCTGCCCCATAGATTTTGGCAACTGGCTCAGTGGCGGAATCTATGTATCGGGGAAGGCCGTCAGGATGGCGGCCGCCGATGCCCGGGAGCAGATGCTTAAGGTGGGCGCACAGTATCTGGACTGCGGTATCGAGAGCCTGGAGATCAAGAACGGCAGCCTGGGTGTTAAGGGGGACGGGGAGAGGACCATGTCCTTTGCCGAGGTGATGAGGGTCAGCATCCAGCGGCACGGGGGGGACCCCATCATCGGAAAGGGCTTCTGCAAGGCTATCCCCGAGGTGGAGTTTTACCCCAGCCTTTCCAAAGGGACGGGCCGCTTTACCGATGCCTACAGCTTTGCCGCCGCCGTTGCCGAGGTGGAGGTGGACCGGGAGACGGGCAAGGTGAAGGTGCTGCGCATCACCATTGGAGATGACAGCGGTTTTCCTATAAACCCCCAGAGCGTGGAGGGGCAGCTGGAGAGCCAGGCGGTGATGGGCGTGGGGGACGTCCTGTTCGAGGAATGCCTTATCGAGAAGGGTTGGACCGCCAACGCCTCCTTCGGGGACTACAAAATACCCTGCGCCCAGGATGCGCCCGAGCTGAAAACCGTCTGCGTGGACATCCTGGAGCCCCAGGGCCCCTATGGGGCCAAAGAGGTGGGGGAGTGTGCCCGGGCGGCGGTTATCCCCGCCATAGCCAACGCTATCTACGATGCCGTGGGGGTAAGGGTCAAGACCCTCCCCATAACCCCGGACAAGATACTCCAGGGCCTGCGGGAAAAATCAGAAGCGAAGCCTTCCTCCGGGTAGATCGTTACCGGAACCGGGGCTGGATACTGGGGTAGCGGTCCACGATGGACCTGGCCAGCTTCAGGGCGTGCACGGTCTCCTGAGCAATGGCGGTAAGCACGTTGCGCACGTTGGCCGTGATCAGGTTGCGGGTCTCGATGTCCGCCCTCAGGTCCTCGTAGCCCGTGA
>JAZFUS010000069.1:0-4769 GCA_036447315.1 Dehalococcoidia bacterium | reverse complement strand
TCTGAGACCTCTACGGAGATATCCTCCGGCACCTCCCGCCGCTGAATCACCCGCTCAAACCCGGCCTCGGCATCCGCGGCCGCCCTGGCGTCATGGAACTCGGCCACCAGCTCCCGGGCCAGGCGCTTCTTGAGCAGCATGGGATTTACCGAGCCGCCCTCGAGCTCGCCGCGGAACCGGGCCAGCTCCTCATCGGAAACATCGGTGAGAAGCTCAAAATAGTCCATCATAATATTATCGGGAATGGACATCACCTTGCCGTATATGACCTGAGGGGGCTCGGTGACGCCGATATAGTTATCCAGGCTTTTACTCATCTTCTGGCGGCCATCGGTGCCCACCAGCAGGGGGACCAGAAGGACATGCTGGGGGCGCTGCCCCACCGCGGACTGAAGCTCCCGGCCCAGCAGGCAGTTAAACATCTGGTCGGTGCCGCCCACCTCCACATCGGCCTCGACCACTACCGAGTCGTAGGCCTGGAGCAAGGGGTAGAGCAGCTCGGTGATGGCGATGGGCCGGGAAGATTCAAACCGGTTGCGAAAATCATCCCGGGCCAGGAGCTGGGCCACGGTGAAGCGGCTGGTGAGCTTGATAATGTCGTTCAGATCGAAGTGGGCAAACCACTCGCTCTGCCAGCGCACCTCGGTCCGCTCCGGGTCCACCACCTTGAAGAACTGCTCCATATAGGTCTGTGCATTGGCCCGCACCTCCTCCGCGGAGAGCATGGGCCGGGTAACCGACTGGCCGCTGGGGTCCCCGATCCGGGCTGTCCAATCTCCGACGATCAGGATAACCCGGTGGTCCATATCCTGGAACTGGCGGAGCTTCCTCAGGCTGACCACATGGCCCAGGTGGATATCGGGCCGGCTGGGATCGAAGCCCTGCTTTATCCGCAGGGGCTTGCCCGCCGCCAGCAGCTTGGTGAACTCCTCCTCCACGATAACCTCGGTGACACCCCGCTTCAACAGGGTGGCGATATCGCTGCCGATCAACGCTGACTCTCCTCGGAGGCGGCCAGGATCTCCCGGGCGCTCTCCACATTCCTGACCAACTCCGCCTTAAGCTCCTCCGGGCTATCGAACTTCCGTTCCCCCCGCAGCCACTCCACCACCTCGACCCGGAGGTGGCGGGCATAGAGGTCCCCGGCAAAGTCCAGGATATAGACCTCCACGGTCCGCTCTCCCCCGCCAAAGGTGGGCCGGAGGCCGATATTCATCACAGAGCGATGGGCGCGGCCGTCCACAAAGGTCCTGGTAGCATACACCCCATCGGCGGGCAGGGCCTGGCCCTCGTGGGTGGCCAAATTGGCGGTGGGGAAGCCCAGTTTCCGGCCCCTCTCGTCACCGGGGACCACCGGTCCCCCGAGACTGAAATGACGGCCCAACAGCCGCCCCACCCTGGCCACATCGCCCCGGGCCAGGGCTTTTCTCACCGCGGTGCTGCTCACCACTTCACCGGTGTCATCGCCGGTGTCATCGCCGGTGTCATCGGTCGAGGCCACCGCGGACACAACCTCGAAAGAGAAGCCCATTTCCTCCCCCAGCCGCCCCAGGACCTCGGCCTGTCCCTCCCGCCCCCGGCCCAGGGCGAAATCGGGCCCCACCACCAGGCCCTTCATGAGCAGGTGCTGCTGCAATAGCTCCAGGAACTCCCGGGCGGAAAGCCGTGCCAGCTCCAGAGTGAAGGGGAGAACAACCACAAGCTCCACCCCCAGGCCCCGGATCAGCTCCACCCTCTGTTCCAGGCTGGTGAGATAGGGCAGCTCGCTATCGGAGGAGAGCACCCGGCGGGGGTGATGTTGAAAAGTAACCACTCCGGCCAGCAGGCCCGCCCCGGAGGCCCTCTGTCTCAGGTGCTGTATAACCCGCTGATGCCCGAGATGGACCCCATCGAAGACGCCGATGGTAAGCAGGGTATCCCGGCCCGGCGCCGCTTGCCTCAGCTCAGCCTCTACCTGCATGCCTCCATCCCGGTCTCCCTGAACATAAAGAAAGGGGCGCCAGGGGTACTCAAAACCCCATTCCTGTAACCTGGGCACCCTGATACTATCATAAGCCCGTCCGGAGCGTCAATACCGCTCAAGAGCCCCTGGAAGCGAGCGTGGACACGCCACGCCCCACCGATTGGGCCACCGGCACCACCCGGGACATGAGATTTTGGAAGTTCGGGATGGTCAGGGACTGGGCGCCGTCCTTGAGGGCCCGGTCCGGGGTGGGGTGGACCTCGACCATCAGGCCGTCGGCCCCGGCGGCGACAGCCGCCAGGGACATGGGGGTCACCAGGTACCACTTCCCGGTGCCGTGGCTGGGATCGCCGATAATGGGCAGGTGGCTGATTTTCTTGATGATGGGTATGGCGCTTATATCCATGGTATTACGGGTATAGGTCTCAAAGGTGCGGATGCCCCGCTCACAGAGCATAACCTGCCGGTTGCCCTGGGACAGGATGTACTCGGCGGAGAGCAGCCACTCCTGAATCGTGGCCGCAAAGCCGCGCTTGAGCATGACCGGCTTGCGAGTCCGCCCCACCTCATCCAGCAGGATGAAGTTCTGCATATTGCGGGTCCCCACCTGAAGAATATCGACGTACCGGGCCACCAGCTCCACATCGTTGGGAGTCATGACCTCGGTGATCAGGGGCATACCCGTCTCCTGCCGGGCCTGGGCCATGATCTTGAGGCCGTCCTCACCCAGGCCCCGGAAGTTGTACGGTGAGGTGCTGGGCTTATAGGCGCCACCCCGCAGGATTTGGGCCCCGGCCGCCTTCACGGCCCAGGCGGTCTCCATAAACTGCGACTCCGATTCCACGGCGCAGGGGCCGGCCATCATCACCAGCTCCCCACCCCCGATGCGGACGCCGCCCACCTCGATCACCGTGTCCTGGGGCTGAAACTCACGGCTGGACAGCTTGAAGGGCCGGCTTATGGGGACCACCTCATCCACACCACCCATCATAGACAGCATCTCGGCCAGGTCCACATGGCTGGTGACATCCCCCACCACACCGATCACCGTCCGCTCCACCCCCCGGGAGAGGTGGCCCTGAAGCCCCAGCTCCCCGAGACGAGCCGTGAGCTCTTTAATGTCATTTTCTTCACAACCGGCCTTCATTACCACAATCATCTCGCCCCCCCCCGATCGTCCCTTGGACTATCACTGTTGGCCCCGATATCGGACCTGAGTACCTCCGCACCCCTGATATAGACATGGTTGATGTCCGACGCCGACTTTTCGGTGTTGACCAGTATCAGTACCCTGAGGCATCGGGGCAGGCTGTCGGGAACATTCATCTCATGGGTGCACAGGAGGGCCGTACCGGAAAAACCCATCTCCCGCGCGGCCACCGCGGGAAACTCGGCGTTCAGGTCCGAGGTTGTGGTGAACACCATACTGGCCACGCTTTCCGCCTCGACCCCGTTGGACTCGACCATCTTCCCCAGAAGCTCACGGGCGGCTGCCAGGATGTCGTCCCTGGTATTGGCCACCACGGTGGTGGCTCCTCTTATGCCCCGGCACCACACGACAACCCCCTGCCCCCTTTCGACCGCGATCCTCCAAGCCTCAAGTGTACACAATATATCACAAATCCCTTCCCCCTGCCTACTTTTTCAGTGTGGAGTTAGGGTGAGGTTCTATTCGTGTCCGGCCGCGAGGATGAAACCCCGGTCGCGGGTGGAGGAGGCCGCGCCCTCCAGACGTTGACGAAACGTTTATATCTTGACCCCTGAATTGAAGGATTGGTGAAGGTTCCCGTAGCTACCCTGGATATACAACAGCGATATCCGGGGAGGGGAAGTGTTCAACATTCGCAAGGCTTTGGTGATGGCGGGCGCTCTGGTCCTGACAGTCGCCCTCACCCTGACAATATCCCAGCCTACCGTGTCCGCCCCGGCGCCTTTCGGGGAGGACAGCCGCGCCCGGGCCCTGGGCGAGCTGACGCCCGGAGCGGGGGGAACCCAGAGCGCTCCCGGCGGGCGGCCAAGCCGGGATGGCGCGGTGAAGATAGCCATCTTGGATACCGGGATCGACCTGGACCACCCCGGCCTGCCCGTGGCCGGGGACGTCACATTCGTGGACGGCACCTCCAGCGGGGACGACAGCCACGGACACGGCACCATGGTCGCCGGAGTGGTGGCGGAACTTATCCGGGACGGGTATGGGGGCGAAGGGGCCCCCGCGATAGAGCTGTACGCGGTGAAGATAACCGACGAATACCGCCTTGATTCTTGGGCGACCGTGATCGAAGGCATTGACTGGGCGTGGCAGAACGGCATGCACGTGGTCAACATGAGCTTCGGAGGCCCCGACGAGCCGCCGGAGGCCGTGCACCGTGCCCTGCAGCGGGCCCACCGCCGAGGGGTGGTCCTGGTGGCCGGGGCCGGCAACGCCGGGAACCTGGGGCTGGAGGACAGCGTTTACTATCCCGCCCGCTACGATGAGGTAATCGCCGTGGGCGCCACCGATGGCTCGGGCGCCCGGGTCAGGACCTCCAGCACGGGGCCCTCCCTGGAGCTGGTAGCTCCCGGGGTGGGCGTGGAGACCACCACCATCGGCGGCTACGGCGCCAAACGGGGCACCTCGGTATCCTCACCCTATGTGGCCGGTGTGGCGGCACTGGTTATCGCCTCCGGCGTCACCGATACGGACCGGGTGAGGGGCATGCTCCGGGAGATGGCCCGGGACCTGGGCCCCGCGGGCTGGGACGAGTCATTCGGATACGGCCTGGTGGACGCCTCCATGGTGGCCGCCCCTTAGGCGTTGCCCCCTTTT
>JAZFUS010000068.1:0-7006 GCA_036447315.1 Dehalococcoidia bacterium | reverse complement strand
GCCCACCCGGCGCTCATGGCTCCAGCGGCGCAGCCTGGCCACCACATCGAAGGAGGTCAGGCCGGGTGGTTTGTTTGCGTTGACAATGCCGTCCAAACTCAATGCCCATCTTGGGGCGAGGAGCCCCCGCCTACGGGGTGTCCCCCTCGGCGGGGGGACCGACCTCGCGGATGAGGTCCAGGAGATGGGCTCCCCTCTCGATGGATTCATCGGCGACGAAGGACAGCTCGGGGACCCGGCGCATGCTGAGCCTCCGGGTGAGCTCCCAGCGCAGGAACCGGGAGGCCGCGGAGAGTCCCCTCAGGGTTGTCTGTCTCTCCTCCTCGCTGGCCATGATGCTGACGAAAACGGTGGCCTGCCTCAGGTCGGGGGAGGTGGACACCTCCGTGATGGTCACGATCCCCGTCAGCCGGGGGTCCTTGGCCTGGCGGAGGAGGAGTTCGCTTATCTGTTCCCGGAGGAGCTCGTTCACCCGCTGTGTACGCCGGGTCATGTTTTCCTTCCCTCCGGCCCTCTAGTCAGACCTTTCCCTGCGGTAGAACTCTATGATGTCGTCGGGCTCGAAGTCGTTGTAGCCCTCGATACCTACCCCCGCCTCCACGCCGGTCGAGACCTCGGACACGTCGTCCTTGAATCTTTTCAGGCTGGTGACCGAGGACTCGACGACCACTTCGCCCCCCCGGTTGACCCGGGCCAGGGCGTTCCGCACCGCCCGGCCATCGGTGACCATAACCCCGGCCACCCGCGTTTTCTTGCCCGTGGAGAAGACGGCCTTCACCCGGGCGTGGCCCTCCAGCACATCTCTGTAGACGGGTTCCAGCATCCCTTTGAGGGCCTTGGCCACGGCCTCCACCATGCGGTAGATCACGTCATAGTGGCGGATATCGACCCGTTCCCTGTCGGCCATGGTCCGGGCGCCGGGCTCCGGGCGGACATTGAAGCCGATAATGACCCCTTTGGAGGCCAAGGCCAGCATGACGTCGCTCTCCGTGATGCTGCCACTCCCATAGTGGATTATCCTGACGTTGACCTGTTCGGTGCTCAGGTTCTCCAGGGAGTTCTTCAGGGGGTCGATGGTGCCCTGGACATCGGTTTTGAGGACTATGTTGAGGTCCTTGGTAATCCCCTCTTTGATCTGGGAATATAGCTCCTCCAGGTTCATGGCACGTCTAGCATCGGCAAGCAGCTGGTCCTGCACCGTCCGGTGTTCCTCCAACCGCTCCTTGGCCTGGCGCTCATTGGCCACGGCGGTCAGGGTATCTCCCGCCCGGGGCACGGTGGCCAGCCCCAGGATCTCCACCGGGTCCGCGGGACCGGCGCTCTGGACTCGCTCCCGGGCATCATTGAACATGGCCTTGACCCTGCCCCAGGTCTCCCCCACCACTACCGTGTCTCCGGCCTTAAGGGTGCCGTTCTGGATGAGAGCCGTGGCTATGGGCCCCCGGGTCTTGTCCAGGCGGGCCTCGATGACGGTGCCCACGGCGGGGCGCAGGGGATTGCCTTTCAGATCCTCCATTTCAGTCACCACCAGGAGGTTGTCCAGGAGGTCGGAGACGCCTTCCCCGGTCTTGGCCGAGACGGGGACGCAGACCACGTCACCCCCCCACTCCTCGATGACCAGGCCCTGCTCCCCGAGCTGTTGCTTTACCCGGTCCGCGTTGGCGGTGGGCATGTCGGTCTTGTTGAGGGCCACCATTATGGGCACCTCGGCGGCCTTGACGTGATTTATGGCCTCTATGGTCTGGGGCATTACCCCATCGTCGGCGGCCACCACCAGGATGGCCAGGTCGGTGACCCGGGCGCCCCGGGCCCGCATGGCGGTGAAGGCCTCGTGCCCCGGGGTGTCCAGGAAGGTCACCTTTTTATCGTTGACCATCACCTGGTAGGCGCCGATGTGCTGGGTGATGTTGCCCGCCTCGGTTTCGGTAACATGGGTCTTGCGAATGGCATCCAGGAGGCTGGTCTTGCCATGGTCCACATGGCCCATGATGGTGACCACCGGGGGCCGGGGCACCAGGGTTTCAGAATCCTCCTCGGGGGAGGGTTGCTTTTTCTTTTTGGCCTGCTCCACTTTTGACGAGGCTACCAGGGCCTCGACCTTGAAGCCCAGGTCTGTAGCTATCAGGCCCGCGGTATTGAAGTCGATAACCTGGTTGATTCCGGCCATGATCCCGTTGCGCATGAGCTGCTTGATGACCTCGATAGAGGTAAGCTCGAGAAGCTCCGCCAGCTCCTTTACGGAAAGAGTGGGGGGCAGCTTGACCCTGTTCCGGGCCGCCGGCTTGGGGACCGCAGCGGCGGGGGGAGGAGATTCCGGCTTCGCGCGGGCCGGCCTGAATGTTTTAGCCATCTATTGCCTCCCTGGCAGGGTCTTGCTATATGCAGCCAGCCGTTGCAGGCTCTCTGCTCCGATCTTTGTCCGCAGGGTGTACTCCAAACGATTTCCCTTCAGGCCCAGGCTCCAGCAGTCCTGAATGCGGCAGAGGTAGACACCGCGTCCCGCTCTCCGCCCCGTGGGGTCGACATCCACCCCGCCATCGCCCGTGCCCGCCAGGCGGATGAGTTCCCGCTTGTCCCTCACCTGGCGGCAGCCGATACAGGTGCGCTGGGGCCGGGGCCTGGCGACGAGCGGCTGACTTTTACTTGAGTCCGTCATTTCCGTCCCCTGTGGGGCGCCCTATTCCGTATCCGTATCCGTATCCGTATCCGTTGCCGTTGCCGCCGGGACCAGTTCCTCCGTATCTATTTCCGGCGCTGCCTGGTCCTGACTGGGGCGGGGCCTCGCCGCCAGGGCGGCATCGGGGGCCGCTGTCTGAGGCTGGTCCTTCTTTTTACCCTTTTTACCCTTGGCGCCCTTGGCGCCCTTTTTGTTCTTGCCCTCGGGACGGCCCCGCCGGGGTCCCAGGACGTCCTCCGCAAAGCGGATCTGGGACTTCTCCGCGGGCTTCCTCTGGTGGAAGTCTATCTCATCGATGGAGAATTGCGGGGCAACCACCTCCACCTCTTGGGGGACCAGGTCCTCCACGTCGGGCAGGGGCGCCAGCTCCGCCTCCGCCTCGGCTGCCTTCGCCACCGGTTCGGGGGTCGCCACCGCCTCCTTGGCCGCGGGAGTCACCACCGCCTCCTTGGCCGCGGGGGCCTCGACCGCCTCCTTGGCCGCGGGAACTTCTGAGGCCACCTGGGCCGCGGGAGTTTCCACCTGGGCCGCGGGGGCCTCTACGGCTGTCCCGGCGACGGCGGCTGCCAATTCCCCTTCGGGGGCCTCCTCGGCGGGCGCTTTCTCCTCGGTGGAGGAGGCGCTCTTGATATCTATCCGCCAACCGGTAAGCTTGGCCGCCAGGCGGGCATTCTGCCCCTCCTTGCCGATGGCCAGGGACAGCTGCCGGTCGGGGACGACCACCGTGGTCGCCTTTTCCTCTTCATCTATTTCCACGCTCAATACCTGAGCCGGGCTCAGGGCGTTGGCGATAAAACGCGTGGGGTTGGCATCCCACAGTACCACATCTATCTTCTCCCCGTTCAGCTCATGGACCACATTCTGGATGCGAATACCCCGGAGTCCCACGCAGCATCCCACGGGGTCCACGCCCTCCTGGCGGGCGACCACCGCGACCTTGCTGCGAAAGCCCGGTTCGCGGGCCAGGGATTTCACCTCCACGGTCCCGTTGAACACCTCGGGGATCTCCATCTCCAGCAGGCGCCGGAGCATATCGCGGTGGGTACGGGATACGATGATCTGGGGCCCCCTGGGGGTGCGCTGCACCTCCACGACATAGACCTTTAACCTCTGACCGGTCCTATAGCGCTCATTGCGCACCTGCTCGGTATTGGGCAGGACCGCTTCGGTCCGGCCCAGGTTGACAAATATCTGTCTGGGCTCGATCCGCGACACCACCCCGCTGAGGACATCCCCCTCCTTGCCGCGAAACTCCTCGAAGATGGCATCGTGCTCCGCCTCTCGCAGGCGCTGCAGCACCACCTGCTTGGCGGTCTGGGCGGCGATGCGCCCGGCGTGCTGAGGGGTTGCCTCCACCTCGATGGTCTCATCGATCTGGGACTCGGCCTTCAGCTTCTGCGCCTCGGCCAGGGAGATCTCCCGCCGGGGGTCGGTGACATTCTCCTGAATGAGCTTGTCCACGAGCACCTTGACGTCACCGTTGACGGGGTTGATCTGGACCGAGATATTCTGGGTGGGGGCGGCAAAATCGTCCTTGCGATAGGCCGATACCAGGGCGGACTCAATGGCTCCCAGGATGACCTCTCTGGGCAAATGCTTCTCGGCCGCCAGCTGAGTAATAGCCATAAGGAACTCGTTTTTCATTCCGTCCTACCGATCCCCTCCGTCCCTTGTTCCAACAAAAAAGTGGGGTTACCCCACTTTTAAAAACCCCCTCATTTGAAGCGATTATATCACAATTATGGTTAAAATACAAGCCCTCTACATCTTTAATTCAGGGGCAAACCACGAGCAAATAACGGGCAATATCCCCTCCCCGATGATATTTTGGCCGGTGGATGCAGAAAGGGCGGTCCTTCACTTGTGAAGGACCGCCCTTTCGGTTCGATTCGCGGCTTCTACCGTCTGTCCGAGACCGGCTTTATCCGGGAATAGCAGTCGTTGCAATAGACCGGCCGTCCCTGCCGGGGCATGAACGGTACCTCGGTATCCTTGCCGCAGGAAGCACACACCACCGGGAACATCTCTCGCGGCGCCCGATAGCCGGAGCCATCTTCTCCGCCTGAGGAGCGAGACCGGTTTTGCCGGGCTTCTCTACAGGTGGAACATCGCTTGGGCTCGTTGGTGTAGCCCCTGGAAGCAAAGAACTCCTGCTCGGAAATGGTGAAGGTGAAACTTTCGTTGCACTCCACGCATTGAAGCGTTTTGTCCTCCAGGTCCATGGATGATCTCCTTTCGTTGGTACTGGTCCCAACCGTGTCATCCATAGCCTGGGTTTCAAAAGGGATTTTGCTCAGGGCGTGGACGGCCAAAATGGTAACCGGCAAATATTATAAGGGATAAATCAGATTATGTCAAGGGGCCTCGGGGCCCCTAGTGAAAGTATTCCTCATACCACACCATGTCCTCGCCCTCCGGCCATTCCAGCTTGCGGACGGCACTTTTGGGGGCGGCATCGATGAAGCCCAGGGTTACGTGATGGGCGGTAACCCGGTCTCCCCCCACCTTTCGGGCGGTAAGTTCGGTCTCGGCCCGGACCTTAGCCTCCAGCCTCTGCCGGGACCCGGGGGGGACCAGCTTCAGGAGTTTATCGAGGTTCTGCTCGGCCTCTTCCAGCCAATCCATAGACAACTTTCTCCTTGCCCAGATGCCCAGATGCCCAGGTGCCCAGACGCCCAGGTGCCCGGATGCCCCGGACGCCCGAATGCCGGCGCTAATCCGGCCCGGCCGCCTCTATTTCCTGAAAAAGCCCCATGATCGTGGACGCGATCCCCTCCAGGGGCTTGAGTCCGGCATCCTCCTCGTGGCGCCATTTCACCTCGACCTTGCCCTCTTTGAGCGTGCGGGGGCTGAGCACCACCCGGAGGGGGATGCCCAGCAGGTCGGCATCGGAGAACTTGACGCCGGGAGATTCCTCCCGGTCATCGAGGAGCACCTCCAGCCCCGCCTGCTCCAGCTCCGTATAGAGCTCCACGGTGGCCTCGGCCACCTCGGGGCGGTCCTGCTGTATGGGACAGAGGAAGACCTGATAGGGGCTGATGGAGGGTGGCCAGATGATGCCCCGGTCATCGTGGCTGTTCTCCACCACCGCCGCCAGGAGACGGCCCAGGCCCATGCCGTAGCAGCCCATGACCATGGTGCGGGCGACCCCGTCTTTGTCCAGGAAGGTGGCGCCCAGCTTCTGGCTGATGAAGGTCTCCAGCTTGAAGACGTGCCCCACCTCGATCCCCCGGGAGGAGAGGAGGGGCCGGCCGCACTCGGGACACCCCTCCCCGGCCCGGGCCAGGGAGATATCGGTCATGGTATCCACCTGGAAGTCCCGGCCATAGTTGACGTTCCTGATATGGGTGTCGGGGCGGTTGCCCCCGGCCACGAGGTTGTTTCCCGAGGCGATGGAGGGGTCCCCCATGGTCCTTATCCCCTTAAGGCCCACCGGCGAGGCGAACCCCGCCTCCAGCCCCGCCTTGGCGAGCTCCGCCCCGGTGGCCAGGCGCAGGCCTCCGCCCCCGATCCGGTTCCTGAGCTTGGACTCGTTGATCTCCATGTCGCCCCGGATGACGGCCAGGACCAGTTCCTCGTCGACCATATAGAGGACCGCCTTGAGGGTCTTCATGGGGGGGATTTCCAGAAAGCCCGCCAGCTCCTCTATGGTCTTTATTCCCGGCGTGGCGACATCCTCCATGGGCAGGGGCTCCTCGGCGGCCATACCGGTCTTGACGCTGCCCGCCTTCTCGGCGTTGGCGGCGTAGCCGCAGCCGGGGCAGTGGATGACCTCGTCCTCCCCCGATTCGGTGAGCACCATAAACTCATGGGAGTCCTTGCCCCCGATGGCCCCGGAATCGGCCTCCACCAGCATGGCGGGCAGGCCGCAGCGGGCGTAGGTGTTTCTGTAGGCCTCGATCATGGCCTGATAGCTCTGCTCCAGGCCCTCGTCGTCGGCATCGAAGCTGTAGAGGTCCTTCATGGGGAACTCACGGACCCGGATGAGGCCCCCCCGGGGGCGGGGCTCATCGCGGAACTTGGTCTGGATCTGGTAGAGAAGCCTGGGGAGGTCGCGATAGCTCTGGACGTTGCGGCGCACCAGGTCGGTGATGACCTCTTCGTGGGTGGGCCCCAGGAAGAGGGTGCGGTCGCGGCGGTCGCTGAGGGTGAACATGGTCTTGCCGAAGGCCAGGTGCCTTCCCGTCTCCTCCCAGAGCTCCACGGGCTGGAGCACGGGCATCAGGAGCTCCTGGCCCCCGGCCCGGTCCATCTCCTCCCGGACGATGTTTTCGATCTTCTTGAGGACCCGCCAGCCCAGGGGGAGGTAGGAGTAGACCCCCGCCGCCA
>JAZFUS010000067.1:0-4786 GCA_036447315.1 Dehalococcoidia bacterium | reverse complement strand
GTCCGCGCCCTGGGTGGTTTCCAGCACGAAGGTCAGCACGTCCCTCTCCTTTTCCCGGCCCACCTTTGCCTGAAAGCGGGCCACCTCGGGGAACCGGGAGAGGATGCCCTCCAGCTGGCTGGGGTGGACGAAGACCGCCCTCACCTTGACCGCATCCCCCACCCTGCCCAGGATGCCCGTGAGCCGGGGGGTAGTCCGGCCGCAGGCGCAGGGCTCATCGGTATAGATGGAGAGATCGCCCGTGGCATAGCGGATGAGGGGATAGATATCATTGAAGGGGGTTACCACCACCTCCCCTTCCTCCCCGGGGCCAAGCTGCTTCCCGCTGGCGGGATCGACGATCTCGATCAGCAGCTCGGGGGAAATGTGGAGCCCCGTATTCTGGGGGCACTGGCAGGCGGGCAGGCCGAACTCGGAGATGCCGTAGGACTCCCCGGTGGCCAGGCCGTAGTCCTCCTCGAAGACCCTGCGCAGCTCGGGGGGATACCTCTCCGCACCCACCATGGCCGCCCGCAGGTTGAAATCCCGGCGGAAGTCATACCCCATCTCCTCCGCTTTCCTTATGACGTTCATGAGGAAGCTGGGGGTACCCATGAAACCGGCCACCTGAAGGGTGCGCATCACCTCGACCTGAAGCTCGGTATTGCCCACCCCGGTGGGGACCACGGTAGCCCCCAGGCACCGGAGGGAAAAGTCCACGTAGTGGCCGGCGATGAAGGCATAGGAAAAGGTGGTAACCACCCGGTCCCCCTCCCGAAAGCCCAGAGAGTGGAGGCCCCGGGGGGCCTGCCCCCGGTAGAAGGAGGAATCCTTGAAGGGAACGTACATGGGCCCCGGGGAGAGGAAGATCTTGTCCAGCTGCTCGGGGGGGATGGCCAGAAAACCCCCGAAAAAGGGGCTCTCCTTTTGAAGCTGGGCCAGGTTGTCCTTCTTGGTGACCGGTATCTTCTCCAGGTCCTCGACGGTGCGGATATGCTCCGGGCGGACACCGGCCCCGTCCATCTTGGCCTTTACCGCGGGGGCGTTATCGTAGGCATGGCGAACGATGGCGCACACCCTGTCCCGGTGATACTCCGCCCTCTCCCCGGAGGCAAGGGTATCCCTCTCATCAAAAAATTCGCCTGGGGGCATCGTCCCCTCCTCTCAAAGCCCGGGAAAGGGAGGCCCCCACCGGAGCGGTGGGGGCCTCGCCCTCAAAAGAACCTCTACTTGGGAAGAGGTGTCGCGATCCAGTCGCTGATCGGTATCCTCTTGCCGCCCTGCCACTGGAGCACCCTCTCAAAGGGCCCGCGGTGGTCATCGGGGGTAATGGTTATGGGCGGGCTGATGCCCAGCATGTCGCGGTCCTTGAAGTTCTCCAGGGCATCCTTCACCGCCACCCCACTCATGTTCTCATAGCCCACCGCTGCCAGGGCATCCTCCACCGCCGCCCACATGAAGTGGATGTTGGTCAGGCCGATGAGGTACCCCGAGGAGGTAATAAACTCTCCCTCATACTTCTGCATGAGCTTCTTGGCCAGCACCACGCCGGGGACTTCCTCCTCATAGGTGACCAGGGGGTGGATTCCAATGAAACCGTCCACCACATCCTCACCCGCATACTTGATGACGTCCTGGCCGGCATCCCAGTGGTTGCCCACGAACTGTATCTTGTCCGTGAGCCCCATCCTCTTGGCCTCCTTGAGGATCATACCCGCCGGGGCCTCCACAGTGGTGATGAAGATGTAGTCGGGGTTCTCCTTGGCCAGGGCTGTAAGCTGGCTGGCTGCCTCCGTGGCCCGGGGGCTGATAACCTGGATGGCTACCACCTCGACGCCAAACTCCCCGGCGAAGCGCTCGGCCGTTCGCTCGGCCATGCGGCCGTAGGGGCTGTCCCATCCCAGGAGGGCCACCTTGGCCGGGGTCTTCCCCTCAGCCTTCAGCCACATCATGAAGGCGGTGAAGCCGTCCCCGATCATGGGGTAGGGGGAGAAGGCCCAGGGATTGGCCGTGGGCACCATGGTATCGAAGCTGGGGCTGATGTTGGTTACAGGGATCTGGTCCCGGGTTGCCATGGGAATGACGGCCGCGACCTCGTGGGCCGCCATGGCGCTTAAGGACAGCATCCCTCTGGCCTTGAAGTTGGCATAGGCGGCGACGGCCCGGTCGGCCTTATAGGCGGTATCGGCCCATAGAAGCTCCACCCGGATGCCCCCGATGCCCCCCTTTTCATCGTTCAAGTAGTTGGTATAGGCCTGAGCGGCCTTGACGGCGGGCAGACCCGTGCTGGCCGCGCCGTTGGTCATGTCCCAGCCCCAGGCGATACGGAGCACCTTCTCCTCGACCGGTTCCGCGGGGCCGCCGCAGGCAATCAAGGGCAGGGCTATAATAATCAAAACCAGGCCGAACAGTAATCCGGTTTTTCCTTTTTTTCCCATCAGACTCCTTTCACAGACCAGTTTAACTGCCCCCTACCGCATATTTCATGTCATCGTATCACCTCCCTCACAGGCTCAGTAAGAGAACGGGTGGAGCCGATATGAGGCCTTGAAAAGCTGCCACCGGTGAGCCAGGCCCCTGGGCTCGAAAATCAGGAAGAGCATGATGATGAGGCCGAAAACCATCATGCCCAGCCCGGCGGAAATTTTGGCCCCAATGGCCGGGAAGAGGTCCGACAGGGCCGGGGTGTACACCAGGACCAGATGGTCCAGGCTCCGGACGAAGATAACCCCGAATATGGAGCCGATGATGCTCCCCATGCCGCCTATGATTACCATGCCCAGATACATTATGGACTGCATAAGGTCGTAGTAATCGGGGTGAACGCTTAACAGGTAGAAGGCCCACAGGGAACCGGCCACGCCGGCAAAGAAGCAGGCGATGAAGAAGGACAGCAGCTTGTAGTAAAAGACATTGAGCCCCATGACCTCGGCGGCCAGGTCGTTGTCCCTGATGGCGATGAAGGCGCGGCCGGTCCGGGTCCTCACCAGGTTCTTGGCCAGAAGGACCATGATGACCACCACGGTAAAGATGAGGAAGTAAAAAGCCCGGTCCGAGGCGAACACTATGGGCCCCAGTTGGGCCCCGGGCACACTCATCCCATCGGTGCCCCCGGTCAGGCTTCGCCAGTTGACAAAGCCGAAGCGAATGATGAAATGGGCGGCGATGGTGATCAGGGCCAGGTAAAGCCCCTTGACCCGCAGGGCGGGGAGGCCAAAGAAAACACCTACTACCCCGGCCACCAGACCCGACAGGACCAGAGAGACCGGGAGGCCCACCCACGAGGCGGCCAGGGGCGAAGCCGCCACGAGCTTGTTCATAAAGATGGCCGTGGTATAGCCACCCACACCGAAGAAAGCGGCATGGCCCAGGGATATCTGGCCGCAGTACCCGGTGAGGATATTGAGCCCCAGCACGGCGATGATGCTGACCCCGATCATGTTCATGAGAAACAGGAAATCGGGCCGCTCCCGGGCGAGGAGGAAGGGCAGGAAAACCATAAAGGCCAACAACATGAAAAGCATCACCCACTGGGTTCGGGTGCGGACGATGGCCATGTCCTTGGCATAGCTGTCGTTAAAGGTGCCGCAGGGCAGGTCCAAGGCTTAGATCCTCTCTATCCTCTTCAGGCCGAAGAGGCCGTAGGGCCTGATAAGGAGAATTATGACCATGATGACAAAGGGAGCCACCTCTTTGGCCCCGCCGTGAGTCCAGTCCACGTAGACGGACAGGTTCTCAGCCACACCGATGATGGGCCCGGCTATCATGACCCCCAAAACGGACTCCAGCCCCCCCACCAGGGGCACCGCCATCACCGCCAGGCCCACATCGCTCATGAAGTTGCTGATGGACACCATGCTGCCGATGACGATCCCCCCCACCGTGGCCACCACCGCCGCGATGGCCCAGGAGGCGGCATATACCTGCCGGGGGCTTATGCCCACGCTCTGAGCCGCCTGCTCGTCCTCCCCGGTGGCCCTCATGGCCAGCCCCATCCTGGTATATTTGAAGAACAGGGTGAAGCCCCCGAAAAGCGCCGCGGTTATGCCGAAGGCCCATATGTATTCCAGGGAGAGATTGATGGGCCCCAACTGCAGCCCGGCCGAGGGAAGGATGGGGGGCACGTAGGTCAGGGCGGGGCCTCCCCAGATAAGGGTCGACACACCGCGTAAGAAGAACAAAAGCCCGATGGTCATCATGATGACCCCCACCACGGGCTGGCCGATCATGGGCCGAAGGAGCATCCTCTCCACCAGCAGGCCCATAAAGAAGACGACGACGAAGGTGGCCGGAAAAGCCAGCCACAGGGGGAAACCGACCACGCCGAGACTGGTCCAGAACTGCCAGCAGATATAGGCCCCCACCAGCATGAACTCCCCCTGGGCCAGGTTGAGGACCCGGGAGGACTTGTAGATAAGCACGAAGCCCAGGGCCACCAGGGCATAGACAGCCCCCACCATCAGGCCCTGAATCAGGAGCTGAAGAAACAGGGTCATGCGCCGGCCTCGTCCTTTAAATCCCTGACCATGACCGTTGTGGAGGCCTGGGCCATACGCCCGTCCTGGTACTTGACCTGGGCGCTCACCTCGATCTTCGACTCGGCCTCAAACAGGCCGTTCACCAGGTCGCGGTAGCGCTCCTCGAAAAAGCCCCGCCTCAGCTTCCTGGTCCGGGTCAGCTCGGCCTCATCGGCATCCAGCTCCTTGTGCAGGTTGGCGAACCTCCTGATCCTGGCTGCCCGGGGGAGCACCCGGTTGGCCTGTTCCACCTCTTTCTCCACCAGGTCGTAGACCTCCGGCTTCTGGGA
>JAZFUS010000066.1:0-14609 GCA_036447315.1 Dehalococcoidia bacterium | reverse complement strand
GTCCTGCCCCTTGTGGGAGAAGACCCCCGTGGCCGCCACCCGGGACCCGGGCACCTCGATCTTGATTACCTCCGCCCCCAGGTCGCCCATGAGCATGGAGCCAAAGGGGCCGCCCAGGGCCCGGGTCAGGTCCACGATCCTCACTCCCGCTAGTGCCGACTCCATGGATAGCTATCTCCTTCCGGGGTCCTTCCGGGGTTCTTCCGGGGTCCTTCCGGGGTCCGGCCGGGGTCCGGCCGGGATCCGGCCGGGCTACTCCCGGGTCACCGGCCGGTAAAGTTGGGTTTCTCCTTGGCCAGAAAGGCCCTGCGCCCCTCCTTGACGTCCCGGCTCTCCCAGGCCTCCCGCCTCAGGGCCTCGAAGAGGGCTGTGTCCTCGGTGCCGGGCCCCCCGGGGCGGAGGAGCCTGGCGGTTATGGCCTTGGTACCCTTCACCGATAGAGGAGCGTTTTCAGCGATCTCCCGGCTCAGGTCATATGTATACGCCTCGACCTCCGCCGCCGGAAGCACGTGGTCCACCAGGCCTATCTGAAGGGCCCTGGGGGCATCTATGATGCGCCCGGTGTAGAAAAGCTCCCTGGTCCGGGCCACCCCCACCAGATCGATAAACCTCCGGATACCCCCCGGACTGTAGACCACCCCCAGCTTGGCCGGGGTGATACCCAACCGGGCCGTATCGGCGGCGATACGCAGGTCGCAGGCGGCGGCCAGCTCCAGCCCCGCTCCCACCGCATATCCATAGATCATGGCGATGACGGGATAGGGAAAGCCGGCCACACTATCCAGCCCATACTCCATGGGGTCGGGGCCGGACCTCCCTCCCCGGGCGTTGCTCTCCTCGAAGATGCGACCTATATCGAACCCCGAGGAAAAGGCATCCTCGCCCACCCCCCGGATGATAACCCCCCGTACCTCGGGGTCGCCCCTCAGGTCCTTCAGGGTATCCCCCAGGCGGAGGAATATCTCGGGGTTTAGGGAGTTACGCTTCCCGGGCCGGTTGATGCTCAGGGTGCAGATGGGCCCCTCTCTCCGTATCAGGAGCAGCTCTTCAGACATTATGACCCTTCATTCAGAGGGAGATCCCTCCCTGGGAGGACAGGGACCGGTAATAGCCCACCGCCCTGGATATCCCCTGCTCGAAGTCGACGGCAGGCCTCCACCCCAGGCCCTCCCGGGCCCTGGTCCAATCGAGGCAGCTGCGCTCCACTTCCCCCTTCCTGACCGGCTCGTAGATGGGGGCGCCCCTGTAGCGCAGGGCCCGGGCCAGGGTATCGAATACTTCCTGGTCGGAGGTCTCCACCCCGGTGCCGATGTTATAGATCGACATGCGGCCCCGCCCCATGGCCAGGATGTTGGCCTCCACCACATCGGAGACGTAGACATAGTCCCGGGTCTTATCCCCCTCACCAAATATGGTGGGGCGTTCACCCTTCAGCATCTGAGTCGCGAAGATGCTCACCACCCCCGCCTCCCCCTGGGGGTTTTGCCGGGGGCCATAGACGTTGGCGTACCTCAGAATCACGTAGTCGAGGTCATGCTGAACGCTGTAGAGATCAAGATAGAGCTCCACGGCATGTTTGGATACGGCGTAAGGGGACAGGGGGTGCACGGGATGGTCCTCGGCCGCGGGAGGATTCGGTATCTCCCCGTAGATAGCCCCCCCGGTGGAGGCATATACAAACTTTTGCACCCCAGAGCGCACAGAGTTGGTGATCACATTGAGGCTGCCCAGGATATTCTCCTGGGCATCGTGCGCGGGGTCGGCCACGGACCCGGTAACACTTATCTGGGCGGCATGGTGGTTCACAATCTGAGGTCTTTCCCTATCAAAGACCTCGGCCAGCCGCCCGTCAAGGATGCTCATCTCGTAGAAGGTGGCCTTGGGGTTGAGGTTCCCCCGGATACCCGTGGCCAGGTTATCCACCACGGCCACCCGGTGGCCCGCCTCCAATAGAGCATCCACCACCTGAGACCCTATGAAGCCCGCCCCTCCGGTGACCAGAACTTTCAGGGCGCTAGGCATTATGCAGACCTACAGCCGGCCCGCCAGACCCCTCAGGATGCCCGTGGGGTCGATATCCTCCCGCAGCATCCGCAGCTCGTCGTCGGTGGGGAGCTGGGTGGTCGGCACCTTATCGGGGATAAGAAGTTCGAACCCCGTATTCTCCACGATTTCATCCATGGTCACCCAGTCATGTACCGATTTCACCCTCATCCGCTTGGTCTTCTCCTCAAAATCGAAGACACCCAGGGGCGAGGCGCACAGGCAGGGTCCCCCACCCTTGATCCCTATATCCTTGCGGCTGGTCCCGCCGTCCAAGAACCCGGGCAGCGTAACGAAATCCACCTTGTCCACGAAGGTCCTCTTGTTGTGGCGGATGGGAAACAGGTAATGCCTGTTCGGCGTCACCGCCATGGATACGTTTACCGCTCCGGGACCCCGGATGGTGGGCTTTTTCCAGTCTCCGATGAAGTGCAGGTTCACGTTCCCGTGTTTGTCCAGCTGGATCCCATGGTAGAAGAAGAAGGAGATGTACCCCGTCTCCGACACCTCGAAGATGTCATAGCCGTTGATAATGGCATCGGCGTCCCGGCTATACAGGACCGAGGTGTGCCCGCTATAGTGCATGGCGGTAAGGGTGGGGTTGACATAGCACCCCGTGGTGATGACCGTCATGTTGGGGCAATACAGGTTCTTGGCCAGCATGACCGCGGCAAAGGGTATATCGTGCCGCGCCCCCCCCATCATGGCTATATCTTCATCCTTCATATCCCGGGCGAACACCACCGCCATCTGCTCCGCCCAGCTGCACCTGCGCTCACTCGTTGCCATATTAGTAATCCCTCCCCTGTGCCATCATCAGTTTGAGTTCGGTCAACCTCTTGAGCCCCCCCACTCTATCCAGGTAGTCGTAAATGTCCTCCGGCTCATAGACATACTTCCTGAGGTACTCATCCAGGGCTTCGGTTTGACCCTCCTTGAGGCTCATCTGGCTGCACTGGATATACTCCTTGAGGTGGGCCTCATCATGAAGATAGTTCCTGGTGCTCATGCAGGGGTGAGCGCCGAAGGGCAGGTGCAACACCATCTCCACCATGAAGCCTGGGATCACGGTCTTATCCGGTGCCTTGGTCACATAGTCATGGGGGATTATCTCATCCGTGGTGAGGATGACCTTCTTGGATGCCTTGGCGATGATCTGATCGAAATAGGGCTGGGCCTTGTACCGGCCGTTGCCGAATTCGTCGGCCTCCTGGCAGTGCAGGATGGCCAGGTCGGGATTCAAGGCCTTGACGGCGATGATCTTCTCCCCTCCCCAGGGGGCGATGTACTCCTTGGCCAGGGTGCTCACCTTGAGCACATCGGAGCCCCTCAAGGAAACAATGGGGTGATAGGGGATGCCCTCAGCGGTAGCCATGTACCCCCCGACCAATGTGGCCTCGTCCCCGATGACGGACTCGATGGTACCCTGCTGGACCGCCTTCCTGAAGTTGGGGGCCAGGCCCAGGTACTCGAAACCGAGATTGCCCACCATGACCTTCCGGGCCGCCCCAACGGCTATGAGTAGGTCCAGTTCATAGCTGGCATAGGGTGAGCCGGACAGGGTGAGGTCCTTGACCCCCTTCTTGGCGATGGCCCTGACCATGTGGCTGGCCTTGTTGAAATACACGTGGCCGCCAAAGGCCAGATACATACCGTCATGGACCAGGGCCAGGGCGTCCTCCACTGTGCCCAGCTTGGACTTCCTGGTCTGTTTCCTAGCTTCTTCAGCCATTAGATAACGCCTCCTCTGTAGGGTTGCCTGGGTCCTGGACGATTATAGCCTATCACACGAGCGGGTTCAAGATGACCCGGGCCCCCCCGGAAAAGCGGGGCACCAACGGGCGGCGAGGGAGGGGGTTTACTCTACGGTGACGCTCTTGGCCAGGTTCCTGGGCATGTCGATGTCACAGTCCCGGCCCCGGGCCGCGTAGTAGGCAATTAGCTGGAGGGCCACCGAGTTCACCACCGGGGAGAAGAGGGGATTGACCGCCGGCACGCGGACCACCCTGTCCACATATTTCTCGATATCCCTGTCTCCCTCCTCGGCCAGAGCAATCACCGGCGATTCCCGGGCCTTGATCTCCTTGATATTGGCCATCAGGGTATCATAGGTGTTGTCGCGGGCGGCCACGGCGATAACCGGGCATCGGGGAGTGAGCAGGGCGAAGGGACCGTGCTTCAGTTCCCCGGCGGCATAGCCCGACGCGTGTATGTAGGCGACCTCCTGGAGCTTCAAGGCCCCCTCCAGGACCACCGGATAGTTGATGCCCCGACCGACGAGAAACATTTCATTGTAGTCAACCAAATAGCGGCCACATTCGGCAAACTCGTCCTCTCTGTCCAGGATATTCTGCACCATGCCGGGCAGCAGCCTGAGGTCTGCGATCAATCCCTCCAGGGAATGCGTGTCCGTCGCCTTCAAGGAGAGGGCGAGAAGATAGAAGGCCATAAGCTGAGCGAGGAAGCTCTTGGTGGCGGGCACCCCTATCTCCGGGCCGGCGCCCATATAAAATACCTGATCGGCGATGCGGGTGACACTGCTGCCCACCACATTGGTGATGGCCAGGGTGCCGCATCCCCTCTTGCCGGCCCGGCGCAGGGCGTTCAGGGTATCGGCCGTTTCCCCGGACTGGGTGATGCCGATAGCCCAGGTCTTGCCCAAAACCCAATCGCCGTAGTTGAACTCAGAGGCGACCTCCACCCTCACCGGAATCCGGGCCAGATGCTCGATTACGTATCTACCCACCAGGGCGGCATGGTAGGAGGTGCCGCAGGCCACCAGGAGTATGTTATCGATGTCCCGCTCCGGGTGGACGTCCAGGTTCATCACCGGCTCCAGGGCCGAAATGTGTCCCTTGAGGGCGTTCTGGATCACCTTGGGCTGCTCATGGATCTCCTTGAGCATAAAATGCTCATACCCGCCCTTCTGGGCGTCCTCCACTCCCCAGGGGATGGCGTGCTCCTGCCGGGTAACGGCCTGCCCGTTGTTGGTTATCTTGATCTCCAGGGGAGACAGCCGGACGATATCATCATCCTCCAGATAGACCACGCGGTCGGTATGGTCCAGGACCGCCGGCACATCCGAGGCCACGAAGTACTCCCGGTCCCCTACGCCCAATATCAGGGGGCTCTCCTTCTTGGCCGCCACCAGCAGCGGGGAATCCACCTCCATCACAATGAAGGCGTAGGAGCCCCGTATGTCGCGTAGCGCCCCCATCACCGCCTCCTCCAGGTCGCCCCGATAATACTTCTCCACCAGATGGGGCAGGACCTCGGTATCCGTCTCGGATTGGAAGACATGCCCTTCGGCCTCCAGCTTTTCCCTGAGGCTCATGAAATTGCCTATCACCCCGTTATGGACCACCGCGATGCGCCCGCTGCAGTCCAGGTGGGGATGGGCGTTCACCCGGGACGGCTTGCCGTGGGTGGCCCACCGGGTATGGCCTATGCCCATCCGGCCCTTGGGGTCCCGGGGCAGGTCCCGCTCCAGTTTCCCCACCCTGACCGCATCCTTATAGACCCGGACTCCGCCTTCCACCAGGGCAATCCCGCAGGAATCATATCCGCGGTATTCCAGCCTCTTCATCGAGTCGATGAGGATAGGCTGGGCCTCCCTGCCGCCGACGTAGCCCACGATGCCGCACATGGCTAAACCACCAGGCTCCCGTCGGGGATATCCTGCCCCAACAGCTTCATGGCCTTTACTTGAGAGTGATTGCCCACCAGGACCCCGGGGTTGATATTGACACCCCCCTCCATGTGGCAATACTCGCCCAGCATGGCCCCGACCTCCACCCGGTGGTATTCTCCCTCGATCTTGACATCCACCTCCCCACTGCGGGCAATGAGATGCCCCTTTAACCGGGAGCCGCGGTCGATAACCGAGTCGTCTATGGTAGAGGACGGACCTATCTGCACATCGGCGCCGATGGCACAGTTCTCGATCTGGGTAAAGGAGGACACCACCGTGTTATCCCCGATGCTGGTGGCGGGCAATATGCAGACGCTGGGACCGATATCACAGTTGTCCCCGATTATAACCGGGCCGACGATATAGGTATTGGACCTGATCACCGTGTCCCGGCCCACCGAGACCAGCCCCTTGAGGGTGACGCCTTTTTCGATACTGCCCGCCGCCGTGGCGTCGATGGTGCGCAGGGCCGCGTCGTTCACCTCGAGGATATCCCAGGGGTAGACCACGTCCAGCCAGGTGCCCCCGGTCACCTGGGCGGCCACAGAGCCGCCCCGGGCGATCATGTTTCCCAGGGCCGAGGTCAGGTCCACCTCCCCTTCAGCGAAATCGAATATCTCCCTGTTGAACATATAGATGCCGGTGTTGACCAGGTTGCTCCGGGCCTCCTTTGTTTTTTCCTCAATAGCCTCCACCACCCCGCCCCTGACCGTCACCACACCATACTTGGATACGTTCTCCTGCTCTTTTATGAGAATGGTGGCGGATTCGGCCTGGATTATGGAGGACAGGGTTTCGGCATCAACGAGGTTGTCCCCGGGAAGTACCAGGAATCTATCCCCCACCACATCCTTCGCCTGCCTCAGGGCGTGGGCCGTGCCCAGCTGCTGCTCCTGGAAAACATAGCTGATGTCCACATCGAACCGCTCCCCGGAGCCAAAGAAATCCAGCACCTGCTCTTTTTTATACCCCACGACCATCACGATGTTGCGAATGCCGCTCCGGGCCAGGGCCTCGACCACGTACTGCAGTATGGGCTTGTTGGCCACGGGGATCATCACCTTGGGCTTGAGCGCGGTAAAGGGCCTGAGCCTCTCGCCCTCACCGGCGGCCAGGATAACGGCCTGCTTTGCATTTTCCATCTCAGCTCCTCAGAATATCCTGGAGTTGGGCTGAATGACGCCGCTGGCCACGGCACCCGGGCCTATGAAGGTATAGCTCCCCACCAGGCTACCGGCGTTGATAGAGGCGTTGATGCCGGTCTGGACACCGTCGCCCACGATGGCACCCAGCTTCTGCCGTCCGGTGCCGATGCCCCCGACCTCGATTTCCCCTCTGTCCAGCCTCACATTGGCTATCTTGGTGCCGGCCCCAAGGTTGCAGTCCTCACCGATGATGCTGTCCCCCACGTAGTTATGGTGGGGTATCCGGCTCCCTCTCATGACCACGGAGTTTTTGACCTCCACCGCCGCCCCGATATGGCAGCGGTCGCCGATAGCGGTGCCGGGGCGGATATAGCAGTTGGGGCCTATCCGGCAGTCCTCGCCGATAACCACCGGCCCCTCTATGTAGCTTCCCGACTTCACCGCCGTGCCCTCCCCGATGGCCACCGGCCCCTTTATCACCACGTTCTCCTCGACCTCGCCCAGGTTTTCGGGTTTCACCTCCAGCATCAGCGACTCATTGGCCGACAGCAGGTTCCAGGGGTGCCCGATGTCGAACCAGAAGCCCAGCTTCTCCCAGGAAATGGGCCGGCCCTCATCTATGAGCAATTGGAGGCAATCGGTTATCTCGTACTCCCCCCGGGGGGACTTCCCGATCTTCGAGGCGGCGGCCAAGACCTCACCGTCGAGCAGATAGGCCCCGGCATTGGCCAGATGGGAGGGGGGCCGGGCCACCTTCTCGTGGATGCGGACCACCCGTTCCCCATCAACCTCCACCACACCCAGGCCCCGAGGATCGTCCACCTCGGCCACCCCCATGGTCAGGGTATCCCGGGCCAGTATCCGGCCGATGTCGCCCCCTTTGAGCATGATATCCCCGTTGACGAGGAGGAATTTCTCATCCCCCAGCCCCTTTATCTGCCTCAGGGCATGGGCCGTTCCCAATTGCCGCCTCTGGGTGATGTATTCGATCTTTACTCCCCATTCCCCCCCCGACCCAAAATAGTCCCGCACCGTCTCCGCCCGGTACCCCACGATAAACACAAAATCCTCTATGCCCGCCTCTCTCATGGCCAGGACCAGGTGCTCCGCGATGGGCCTGTCGGCGACGGGCAACATGACCTTGGGCCGGGTATCGGTCAGGGGATACATCCGTACCCCCTCCCCGGCGGCCAGGACCACCGCCTTCATACCGCCGACACCTTCAGGGTTTCCTTGACCGCTCGTACGGCGTCGCGATAGAGTTCCCGGGCCCGCGCCCCGGTCCGGGCCTCGGCACTGACCCTTATCAGGGGCTCGGTGCCCGAAGGGCGGATGAGAAGCCAGCCATCCCGGAAGGCCAGCCTCAGGCCGTCGAGGTCGCTTATGGCCAGGGGCCCCATCTCCCCCATTCTCTCCTCCAGGCCCTCCATCCGGGTCCCGTTGGAGGCCAGGCTGCCCCGAATGATGTGGTAGGAGGGTAGGCCGTCCACCAACCGGGAAAGATCATCCTCCCCGGCCAGGCGGGTTATGAGGGCGGCGGCATAGATGCCGTCGGGGCAGTAGCTGACCTTGGGGAATATCCAACAGCCCGAGGGCTCGCCCCCCAGCTCCCCACCGCTCCTCATCTCCTGAGAGACGAAGGCATCCCCCACCCGGGTCCTCACCACCTCCAGTCCCAGGTCGTCAACGGCCATGGAGGCATCCACGGTGGTAACGATCCTTTTCACCTCCAGGGCTCGGGCAAAGAGGGCCATCAGCTTGTCCCCCGGCACGAATCTCCCCCGCTCGTCCACGGCCATCATCCGGTCGCCGTCTCCGTCATGAGCGATGCCCAGACGGGCCCCCGTATCCTTCACCACCGCCATGAGGGTTTCCAGGTTCTCCGGGATGGGTTCCAAGCCCCGGGGAAAAAGGCCGCTGGTATGGGAGTTCAGGCTAATCACCTCGGCGCCCAGTCTCCTGAGTAGATACGGGGTAGCCAGCGAGGCCACCCCACAGCCCGAGTCCACCACGACTTTGACCTTCAGGTTGGAGGGGAAGTCGGCGGCGATGCGGTCCAGGTGCTCCTCAATGGCCCCTTCGAAAGTGCTGCCGCCCTCCATCCCCTCCCAGGGGGCCACCCCCGGTTCACCCTTCCCGATCATCCCCTCGATGCGGGCCCTCTGAGATGAGTCGAAGGCGGAACCATCGGGATTCCAGAGCTTGAGGCCGTTGTACTGGGGAGGGTTGTGCGAGGCGGTTATCATGGCCCCGGCATCGAACTTGCGGGCGGCATAGGCCAGGGTGGGTGTGGGCACCATCCCCACATCCCAGACCCCCGACCCCGAGGCCAGGAGCCCCGAGAGCAGGGCATGTTTCATGGCCGGGGAGGAGGTCCTGGTGTCGCGGCCCACCGCCACACGAAATCCGGGGCCTCCCATGGACAGTCCCACCCCGGAGGCCAGGGTGAGAAGCTCCCTGCTGAAGACGTTTCTTATCCCCGACGAGCCGAATAGTCTCGACCCGGGTTCACGGCCACCCATCCTCTTGCCCACCATATCCTCCGTGAAGCTATTATAGTTGCTCCCCGTTCAACTTGGCAATAGCTTGAGGGCAAAAGGACAACCGGCTTCGGCCGTCGAGCACCACCGGACCCGGCAGGCGGCGTTATGGCCTACCGGAACCGGCCCCGAAAGGAGTGCAGGGCCGAGGACAGGAGCCTGCTCAGCGCCCCATCGGGATTCAGGATATGATAGACGATAATGCCCACGGCGAAACCAATGGCCAGGTTGGCGGCCAGGGCCAGCACGGCAATAAGCACCACCAACAGGCGGGCCCGCCAGGCCCGCATATCCCGGGCGAGGAGGGAATGCTGAATTCCGGTGAAAACCAGGAGCACCCCCAGGATGGGGAAGGGGATCAGGGCCAGCACCACCGTCACGCTCCGCCCCAGAAGCAGCGCCAGGACCAGAAGCAGAGAGCCTATGATGATACTGCTGGCCCCGGTGCGACCCCCAAAGCGATAGTGGGCACTGAGTCCCCCGGCGCCGTGGCATACCGGCATCCCGCCCAGAAACCCCGCGACCACGTTGGTAATCCCCATGCTGGTGCACAGCGCCCTGTGGCCCACCCGGCGGGCCCCTTCACCGAAGTAGCCCCTGGCGGTATCCTCCATACCCACCACGGCATTACCCAGGGTCAGGGGTATCTGGGGCACCACCAGGAGGAACAGGGCCGCGGACAGCTCGCTGACATCGGGAATGCGAAACACCGGCGGGTCGAAGCCCAGCCCCACCCCATCCAGGCCCCGGAAGAGCCCGAAGTAGGCGCTCACGGCAAACCCCAGGAGGAGCACCGCCAGAGAAGCCGGCAAGCGCCGGCTCTTCAGGAGGAGTAGGACCAATACAAACCCCACCAGGGCCACCAGCACCCCCAGAGGGATGCCTATGCTGCCCAGTTCCAGGGTGAATGAGGGGCCGGAAGGGGACAGCCCGGGCTCCCGGATCAAATTCAGGGCGGTGCGAAGAAGTATCAGGCCCACGCCAAACTGAATGCCCCGGACCACAGGCTTGGGGAAAAGCTTGACCACCCAGCCCACCAGTCCGGTCGCGGCCAGGAATAGGAGCAGGATGCCCATGATGAGGCCGCCCGCCGAGATCACCCCCGGGGCGAGCTCCCCGGCTATGGCGATGGCGGCAAAGGCTTTAAGGGGCTGAACGGGAACGGGTATCCGGTAGTACAGGCCCGAGGCTATGTAAAGCAGGCTCACGATAAGCAGGATCGTGGTGGGATTCATCCGGTTTATGCTGATGAGGGCCACCACCAGGGGCAGCAGGGTGCCCAGATCGGCCAGGGCACCCCCCACCTCCATGCGGTTAAGTTTGAGTGGGAGCAATTGGCCCAAGGCAGTCCTTCTCCCCAGCAACCGGCTATCTCCGCGGGACTCCCGGAACGAGAACTCTCCGGAAAGGCAAAACGCCAAGCTACTTTACAGGGTATCCGTTGGTGGTGTCAAACCAGCCCCGGAGACGCCGGCCGCCACCTATAGATGCCGATTGACAAGCTCCCACCGGTGGGTTATGGTGCAGGAAACCCACAATTCCGTCTATAGCGAGAGGAGGAACCATGGAGCAACAGTTGGAACGGCGACGGGAGCCGGAACCGGTGGCCTACACCCGCAACATAGAGCTGTTATGGGAACGGCTGGACAATATCACGAAAGCGGCGGACAAGCTGCCCCACGTGGCCAAATTCGATGAGTTACCCTGGTCGCAGAACGCCATGACCTATTGGAAGACCTACACGGGCGAAGCCGGTCTCCCCAGCCGGCTGACCCGGTTGCCGATCCGCACCCTGGACCTCCGGGAGCAGATGATCTACCCGGGGGGCAAGTCGGGCAAGCACCGCCACTACATGGAGGCCCTGTTCTATATCATGGAGGGCGAGGGCTATGAGATCCATGATGACGTCAAATACCCCTGGGAGGCCGGGGACCTGATGTGTGTCCCCACCTACTGCGTGCACCAGCACTTCAACACCACGGATAAGCCCTCCCGTCTGTTCTTTACCATACCCAATGTGTTTGAGCTCCTGGGACTGGCCTCCATAGAGCAGATAGAGATCCACGAGAGGTACCAGCCCCCCCCCGACGCCACCACCCTCTACAGCCCGTCGGGCGATGTCATCGGCTACAAGACCGCCGAGGGCAAGGAATACCGCTTCGGGGCGGTGGACCTGGATTTCCTGAAGCTCATGGAGGACAAAAAGGGCTCCCCCTTTACCGGAGAGCCCAAGGACAACTATGAGTTCTATATGAAGACCCTCGCCGAACAGACCGGCTGGAGGGTCAAGGTGCCCCATGTGGTCCATGGCAAGGACCGCCCCTGGGAGGATACCCGGATGGGACGCATAAAATACCTGGCCCACCCCAATGTTCCCTCCGGGCTGCTGATGTATGACGCCTTCGTTCAGGAGATACCCCCGGGGGGCAGCTCGGGCAAGCACCGCCATGTGGGCGAGGAGGTGCACAAAATTCTGGAGGGGAAGGGCTACGACATTCACGATGGGGTGAGGTGGGACTGGAAGGCCGAGGACGTGGTATGCATCCCCATCAATACCACCCACCAGCACTTCAACGCCGACCCCAAGCGGCCCGCCCGCTTCTTCTCCCAGCAGTCGCGACTCTATCACTATGCGGGACACGGCGGCATCGAGCACCTGGAGGATGCCCCGGAATACAAGCCTCGAGTTTGACAAGCGATTCCCCGATTTGGTATGATTTTTAGTTGCAGCCAAGGAGTGACCCGCATGGAGCATAGCAGTCTAACTCAACCTTTTTTCGACCTGGTGGAGGAGCGCCATCAGTATGCCCGGGAGTGGAAGGCCAGGACCGGAGGTAAGGTCCTGGGGTACTTTTGCACCTATGTCCCGGAGGAGCTTCTCTATGGCGCCGATATCCTCCCGGTGCGTATCATGGGCGGCCTGGAGCCCGCCGATGTCAGCGAGGCCCATATCGCCAGCATGTACTGCCCCTTCTCTCGGGACTGCCTGTCCGAGGGCCTGTTGGGGCGGTATGATTACTTGGACGGTATCACCATCACCAAGTCCTGCATGCACATAATGCAGACCTTTCGCTCCTGGGCCCAGCACATACCCTTAGAGTTCAGCTATTTCATGGGGATGCCGTCCCTGGTGGGCGGACACCTCGCCCCGAAGTACCTGGTCACGGAGCTTGAGGGCCTCAAAAAGGCCCTGGAGGGCTGGATAGGGCGGGAGATCACCGACGCCGATATCGACCGGGGCATGGAGATAGTAAATGCCAACCGCGGCCTGCTGCGGGATATGTATGAGCTGCGCAAGCCGGACCCGCCCCTGCTCTGGGGTGGCGAGGCCGCCGCTGTGGTAATGTCCAGCATGGTCACCGATAAGCGGGAGCACAACTCCCGGCTCCAGTCCCTGCTTGCGGGGCTGGCCCAGCGCCAGGACGGACCCAAGAGGGGGTCCCGGCTGATGATAGTGGGCAGCGAGATCCAGGACCTGGAGCTCTACGACATCATCGAGGGAGGGGGAGGGGTGGTGGTCATGGACGAGCATTGTTTTGGCAGCCGCTACTTTTGGAACCAGTCCCGTCCCGGCCAGGACCGCATGGGGGCCATTGCCGACCGCTTCATCGAACGCCCCCGCTGTCCCCTGAAAGACGTCAACGAGAGGGTGCGGCTGGGCTACATCCTGAACTTGGCCCAGGAGTGGAAGGTCGACGGGGTCCTGCTGGAGCACCAGAAATTCTGCGCTCCCCACGAGTATGACCTGCCCCACATCAAGCGGGTGTTGGAAGAAAACAACATCCCTACCTTCCTCATGGAGATGGATATGACCCTGCACCGGGGCGCCATCACCACCCGCACGGAGGCCTTTTTGGAGATGTTGGAACTGGACCTGGTGTAGTACCGGCCTTCACGGCCCGGAGGGGAGTCAGGTATGGCGATAGCTTACCGAACCGAACGTCTGGCGGTCTATGATAAAGCCAAGGAGATCCGCCTCAAACACTACAGGGATGTGCTGGCGGCCAATGAGGAAGGCCGCTTTCTCTCCGTGGGCAATATGCACGCCCCCAAGGAGTTCCTCGCCGCCATGTTCCCCGATTTCATCCACGTCGGCGGTGAGCCCTGGGCGGTGTTCGTCACCCGGGAGGGTGAGGAATCCGGCCTGCCCACCAGGGCCGTGGAGGCGGTGGAGAAACACGGCTACACCCGCGACATGTGCGGTTTCATGCGCATGTCCTGGGGCTCGATGTTCCTGGACGAATCCCCCGGGGGCAAACCCTTCCCCAAGCCCCGGGTGGTGATCGCCACCAACCAGTGCGACTACAAAGGGAAATGGTCCCAGGTAATGTCCGAGCACCTGGGCGTCCCCTTCTACTGCGTGGAGGCGGGCAACTTTCAGGCGGACGCCAGCTGGAAGCCCCATGAGCCCTCCATCGAGTACATGGTTGGCCAGTTTCATGATTTCATCGCCTGGCTGGAAAAGACGTTTGAGCAGTCCTTCGACCCGGCCAAGTTTACCGAGATCATGGCCAACACCTACCGCAGCCGGTGTCTCTGGGCGGAGGTGATTCAGCTACAGGCCCATGCGCCCGCCCCCCTGGAGTTCAAGCTGCTGCTGCCCTTCTTCCTGTCCATGGAGTACTGGGCCTACAAACAGGAGATCGTGGACCTCCTCACCGAGCTCCGGGACGAGACCAAAGACCGCATCGCCAAGGGTATCACCCCCCTCCCCGAGGAGAAATGCCGGGTGATCCACGAGGGGCTGCCCCCCTGGTATGCCCTGCATATGTTCCGCTTCCTCCGGGAGCGCGGCATCGCGGTAGTCGCCGGCTCCAACCACGTCATGTTCATGCCATCGGTGTTGAACATCGCCGATGACGGCAGCTTCGACCCCCAGTCCCCCGTAAACTGGGAGGGCACTCCCCGGAACCTGGATGAAGCCATTCGCTTCCGGGCCGTCATGCAGTGGCAGAGCGATATCTGGGGCGTCGATCCGCGCCGGAAGACCTACTGCCTCCGGCAGACCCTGAAGATGCTCAAGGGCCAGGGAGTGATCTTCGAGCAGGACAGGGGGTGCGAGTTCTTCTCGGTGGGGATACCCGAGGTGAAGAGGGCCATCCAGCAGGACGGCTACGCGGCCATGCAGTACGAGGCCAACCGGGTGGACCAGCGCGAGTGGAGCTGGCCCCATGTCTCCGATGCCATGGA
>JAZFUS010000065.1:0-2521 GCA_036447315.1 Dehalococcoidia bacterium | reverse complement strand
GGGCCGCCTGCCCGAGGCACGGTTTTCAGGGTTCAAGCCCTCCCACAGGGGCTGGCTCATTGTTACCCGGCGGCTGAGCATGGGTTTTCCCGACGTGAAGACCTGGCCGATGCTATCCTCCCCCGGCTGAAGCTTTACCCTCTGGGACAGGTCCGCCTGAAAACCGAAAAAGGGCTCGGCCTCCAGGCGCTGGGTATCGGGATTGTAGAGGAAGAGGGCCCCGGCATCGGTGGCGGGGAAGATCTCCCTGGTCTCAGCCATAAGCACCTCGAAAAGTTTGTCCAGCTGCAGGGTGGAGGTCAGGGCTTGAGAGGCCTCAAACAGGGCCGCCAGCTCCTTGGTCCTCTGCGCCACCCTTTCCTCCAGCACCTGGCTCCATTCCTCAATTTCGCCCTGGTAGGTCCTGAGCCGGACCCTCATGTCATCGAAGGCCCGGGCAAGCTGCCCGACCTCATCCCCCCCTGAGAGGGCCACAGGCTGCTCCAGGTCCCCGTCGGCGATCTTCCGGGAGGCCAGGGTCAGCAACCGGACGGGCCTGACCACGCTTCTGGTGGTAGCCCAGGCCAGGGCCAGGATAACCGCCAGGGCGATACTGCCGAACAGGACCAGCTTCTGCCGCAGGGACCGGGTCAGCATCAGGGCCACATCTTCGTCCCGTTCCAGAAGCACCAGGAGCACTCCCCAGGGGAGGGATTTCACGGGGGCATAGGCCACCATGTGGTCGCCATACGGCATCCCCTCGGACGCCCGGTGCCTGATCACGGCGGACTGCCGGTTCTTCATCAGGGAGGCGATGGGGCCCAGGTGGGGGCTGGTATCCCCGGGGGTGAGCCCCTCCTCCACAGCAGCCAGAATCATTCCCCTGTTGTTGATAATCTCGGCGCCGTAGCCGGATTCCTGGAGCATATTCAGCGATCCCATGCCGGCGGCGCCCGTTTCCGTGTCTTCCCCGGTTAATGGCGTGTAGGTCCGCCCCCCCACATCGGCGTCCACATCCACCACCACCATTCCACCCACCTGGCCCGCCCGGTTTCTCACCGGGACGAGTATCCGGGCAATGGGCGGGCCGGCCGTGGTGAGGGGGTCGGCCTCAAAGATAATGAATTTCCCGCTCCGGGCGGCCCTCTGGAACTGTTGGGTATCGCCCAAGCTCCTGCCCAGCAACTGAGGCGAAGGGGGCTCGACCCACCGCAGGGTGTTGCTGGAGTCCAGCAGACCGACCATGGAGATGGAAACAAAGGCAAAGTTATCCTGGTCGGTCAGATGGGAATACAGCTCTTTGAAGGCCTCCCCCACCGATTCGGGGTCGTTGACATCCAGATCGATGAGGACCTTTTCGGCTACCTCCACGGTATCCTTGGCATAGTGATTAAGGGCATCATCAACACTGTTGGCCACGGCACGGGTCAGCCGGAGACGTTCCTGAAAGACCAGGTCGGTGGCCTGGTTTACGGACTGTAGCCCCAGGTACCCAAACAGGCTGAACAGGGATAACAGGCCGACTACGACCAGAAGGAGGATCTTTGCCTGCAGGCCCAGCCGGTCGAAGAAGTTTATGATAGACATCCCACCAACCGGCAATCGTATTTTGCCACCTACCCGGACACCCCAAGTATAGCATTTTCAGGCATCGATGCCCAGGACAAGCAGGGGCCGCAAACCAAGAAGAGGGAGGCTGCGGGCTCCATCCCTTGAACGTCGCCGCCGCATCGGGGGTGGCGGCTGATTACGGCACGGGGGCGGTTTCCCCGGTCAACCCCTGAAGGTATGCATAGATGGATTCCAGTTCCTTCTCGCTCAACCGCGAAGGGGTAAAGGCAAACATAGCCCCTTTGCCTTCCCGGACCACCCGGGTGAAGGTCCCCCGGTCCAGGCCCCGTAGCGCCGGGCCCATACCGGCGCCGCCCCCGGGGTGGCACATGTCACACCGGCTCTGGAAGGCCTGCGTTCCCGAAGAAACCTCCGGAGCGGTGGGCGTGGGTGGGAGTGTGGGTGCCGGAGTGGCCGGTATGGGTGGCGTGGCGGTGGGCCCAGGCGGGACCGATGGTGAGGGAGTGGGGGACGGGGCGGGCGGTGTGGCCGTCGATAAAGGTACGGGAGGTGCTCCCGCGGTCAACCCCTGGAGGTAGGCATAGACGGACTCCAACTCCGGGTCGCTCAACTGCGACGCGGTAAAGGCAAACATGGCCCCCTTGCCCTTCCGGACCACCCGGGTGAAGGTCTCCCGGTCCAGGCCCAGCAGCGACGGGCCCACCCCGGCCCCACCCCCGGGGTGGCACATGTTACAGGAGTCCTGAAAGGTCTGTTGCCCGGGCTGGAGCCGGGGACCGTCGGGGACAGCCGTCTCGCTCCCCTGGGGCGGTGGGACGATCTCCTCCATCCGTGTCCTCTGCTCCCACCAATAGAGCCCTCCCACCACCAACACCGCCACCAACACCGCCAGGGCTACGAGGGCCGGACCTGTATACTTCCGCAGCTGTATCATAGGAATCCACGCTCCACGTTTATTCCCCCTGGGCCC
>JAZFUS010000064.1:0-6721 GCA_036447315.1 Dehalococcoidia bacterium | reverse complement strand
CATGGGCATCATTTCGGACATCATGGCCATCATATCCTCGGGGGTCATATCCTCCATCATGCGGGGCATCATGGTTTCCATAATTTCCCTTTTTCTCTCCGGACCCATTCTATCCATGACCCAGCCCATGAAGCTTTCCATCACCGACATGGCCACCCCCCATTTTTAAAACCCGAGTGGGTTCCCATTAAACCAGGGTCGTATCGCCCGGCTGCGCGTTTTTATAAAAGCGAAAGGCTACGAAACCTCACTCTTGACGCTGTCATACACCCCCTGGGCCTCTTTGGGGGTGGCGTTCTCATGGATAAGGGCCCGGATGGCCCGGACCATGGCCACCGGGTGGTCGTTCTGCCAGATGTTCCTGCCCAGGTTAACCCCCACCGCCCCCTTGTTCAGGCCGTCATGGACAAACTCGAAGACCTCGAGCTCGGTGTCCACCTGGGGACCGCCCGCCATGACCACCGGGACGGGACACCCCTGCACCACCTTCTCGAAATCCGGGCACCAGTAGGTCTTGACCACCCGGGCCCCCAGCTCGGCGGCGATGCGGCTGGCCAGGGCCAGGTAGCGGGCGTCCCGCTTCTGAAGCTCCTTGCCCACCGCGGTGACCGCCATCACCGGGATGCCGTACTTCTCTCCCTCGTCCACCAGCTTCGAGAGATTGAGCAGGGAATCATGCTCGTAGTCGCTGCCCACGAAGATCGAGATGCCCACGGCGGAGACATTGAGGCGTATAGCTTCCTCCATGGAGGTTGTCAAACCCTCATGGGCCAGGTCTTTGCCCACCATGCTGGTGCCCCCCGAGACCCTGAGGATGACCGGCTTGGCGTTATCGGGGTCCACCGAGGAGCGCAGCACGCCCCGGGTGATGAAGACGGCGTCGGTATAGGGCAGGAGGGGCTCCAGGGTCTTCCGCGGCTGCTCCAGCTTCCGGGTGGGCCCCTGAAAATACCCGTGATCGATGGGCAAAAAGACACAGCGGCCGTCCGCCTGGATGAGCTGCGCCATGCGGTTTGCCATTCCCCATTCCATGTGTGTCCCTCCCTTATCAACCGGTGCCATTAGTCTAGGGATTCGGCCGCGGGCCGTCAAGGATGGGGGAGCGCCCGGTGGAGGAGCTCCACGGGGTGGACCACCTCGGCCCGTATCCCCGCCGCCCTCAGGCCGCGGCCGATCTGCAGCCGGCAGCTGGGGCAGCCCGTGGCCACTATCTCGGCCCCGGTGGCGGCGATGCTGGCCACCTTGCGGGCCAGCACCCCCTGGGAGAGCTCGTAGTGGTCCAGGACGTAGGTCCCCGCCCCCCCGCAGCACCAGTCGGCATTTTCCATCTCCACCAGCTCCAGGCCCGGTATGAGGCGGAGGATGTCCCGGGGCTCCCGGCTCACCCCCTGGCCCCGGACCAGGTGGCAGGGGTCGTGATAGGTGACCCGGACCGGGCTCTCCCGTAGGCCGCCCACCGGCTCCAGGTCCTGGACCAGGAACTGGCTGATGTCCCGCACCTTCCGGCTGAAGGACCGGGCCTCCCCGGCATATTGGGGGTCGTTTCCCAGGAGCTCGTCATAGCCGCGGAGGAAGGAGCCGCAGGTGGCGCAGTCGGTGATGACGGCCTCCGCCCCGGACCCGGCGAAGGCATCGAGGTTGCGCCGCGCCAGGTCCCTGGCCCGCTCGATGTGCCCGCTGGCCATGAAGGGCATGCCGCAGCATTCAACGCCACGGGGCACCACCACCTCGCAGGAGCCGCGGGCCAGCACGTCCAGGGCTGCCCGGGCGGTGTCCGGGTATATCAGGTTCTGGGCACAGCTCAAGAAATAGCCCACCCGCCGTTTTCGCCCTTTCCCGGCCTCGACGACCCGGGGAAGCCGGCGGCGGAGGGGCCGCGAAAGGGGGGGTAAATCATCTATGATCCTCAAGGGTGGGGGGAGGAGCCGGGCCATCCCGGAGCGGCGAAACAGGCGCAGGGGGAGGCCGGCTATCTCCTGCCCCCTCCTGGTGGGCAGGACATGCTCCACGAGCCTCCGTTTGAGGGAGCCCCGCCGGCCCACCTGGACCCGGGCCCTGGCCCCGCGAATCAGCTTCTCCACCTCGACCCCCGAGGGGCAGACCTCGGTGCAGGCCAGGCAGCCGAGGCAGCTATCGATATACCGGGCCAGGCGCCGGGAGGGAGAGAGTCCCCCCTGGGTCAGGTGCCTCACCAGGGCCACCCTGCCCCGGGGGGCCAGGGGCTCCAGGGCCTCCTCCCGGTAGGTGGGGCACACCGACAGGCACAGCCCGCACCTGGTGCAACTCCCGGCCCCGTCCATATCAGTGTTCATGGGTTCATGGCCTCTGGGCGACATGTTAGCCCAACCCGGGGCCGCGGTCAAATGTGCCTTTATAACCCCCGGTCGGGCGCGTGCCCCGGTGGAAAAGGGCTCCCCCCCGTGATACCATGTATGCTGGAGGACATCGTGGGGAGAACGACGGGGACTTGAAGCTCCCAGCCCCCCTTTGGGAAGCCACTTTCCTGGAACGGGCCAACCGCTTCACCTGCTGGGTGGAAAGGGAGGGGAGGCGGGAGATGGCCCATCTGGCCAATTCGGGCAGGCTCCGGGAGCTCCTGGTGCCGGGGGCGCCGGTGCTTCTCAAGGGGGCCGGGGGCCCGCACCGAAAGACGAAAAGCGACATGCTCCTGGTGGGCCATGGCCGGCGGCTGGTCTCGGTGGATGCCCGCCTCCCCGGGGACCTGGTGGACGAGGCCCTGCGAGAAGGGGCCCTGGCCCCCTTCCGGGGCTATCCCGGGGTCCGGAGGGAGGTCCGGTTTGGGGAGAGCCGCCTGGATTTTCTGTTGGAGGGGGATTCAGGGGCCTGTTTCCTGGAGGTGAAGTCGGTGACCCTGGTGAGGGAGGGCCGGGCCCTCTTTCCCGATGCCCCCACCCTCCGGGGACGCCGCCACCTGGAGGCCCTGATGACGGCGAAGGGCGAGGGGTACGCGGCGGCGATGGTGTTCGTGGTGCAGCGAGAGGACGGGCGGACCTTCTCCCCGAATGATGGCACCGATCCCGATTTCGGCGCGGCCCTTCGGGAGGCGCGGGGCCGGGGGGTGGGCGTCTATGCCTATGGATGCAGCGTTACCCGGGATGAGATCGCGATCTCCCGGGAGCTAACGGTCCAGCTTTGAAGGAGGTAACCCATGGCCCAGGAACTTGCCGATAGCCCCGGGATAACGTTGGGGGCTGTGGGTGTGGTCAGAAATGCCATTAAGAGCACCGGCCGTCAGAGGTTGGAGGGGGTGGTCTCGGAGATCGTCCTGGGCCCCGGCTGGGAGGAGGCCCTGGACGGTGTGGAGGACTTCTCCCATCTGGTGGTTATCTACTGGATGCACCGGGTGGCACCGGAGGAGCGCCTCCTGACCAAGGTGCGCCCCCGCCGCATGCCGGAGCTGCCCCCGGTGGGGGTATTCGCCAGCCGTTCCCCCGCCCGCCCCAACCCCCTGGGTCTGGCCACGGTGAAGCTGGTGGAGCGGCGGGGCGGCACGCTCAGGGTCATGGGACTGGATGCCGTCGACGGCAGTCCCGTGCTGGATGTGAAGCCGTATATACCGGAGATTGACGCCGTCGACGGGGCCCGCATCCCGGCCTGGATGCACACCCTGTCCTTCACCGGAAAACCCGGGGAAGGATGAGAAGGCGTCTGCTGGGGGTCTATGACCTCCTGCTGGCCCGTTACGGGCCCCAGCACTGGTGGCCGGCCCGGGGGCCCTTTGAGGTAATGGTGGGGGCTATCCTCACCCAATCGGCGGCCTGGGGAAACGTGGAGAAGGCCATCGACCGCCTGAGGGAGGCCGGGGCCTTGAGCCCCACCGCCTTGCGGCAGGCCCCTCTCTCCGAGGTCGCCCGGCTCGTCTACCCCTCCGGGTACTATAACGCCAAGGCCCGGAAGCTCAGGGCCCTGGTCGACTTTCTGGGCGAGCGCTGGGGCGATGACCTGTCCCGGCTCTTCGCCCTGGGGGTGGCCGAGCTCCGGGAGGAGCTGCTATCGGTGTATGGCATCGGGGAGGAGACCGCCGATTCCATAGTCCTGTACGCGGCCCACCGGCCCATATTTGTCATCGATGCCTACACCCGCAGGATTCTGGGCCGGCTGGGCCTGGGGACCGCCGCCGATGGCTACGGGACCTGGCAGGCCCTTTTCATGGAGCACCTTCCCGGGGATGCGGCCCTGTTCAACGAGTATCACGCCCTCCTGGTCCGCCACGGCAAGGAGACCTGCCGGCGGGTTCCCCGCTGCGACGGGTGCTGCCTCCGGGAGGGCTGCCCCCGGGAGGGCTGCCCCCACCCGGAAAGCTAGCCGTCCGGTTGCCTTTTGAGGCGCAATATGGTACTATTCTCTCGTGTGGGCATGGGTCAACCCCACGTGGAGGTGGCCGAATGGCCGAGGTAAATGTATACTCGACGCCTACCTGCCCCTGGTGCAAGCGGGCCAAGCAGTTCTTCACGGAGAACGGAGTGGAGTTCAAGGATTTCGACGTGGCCGCCGATGTTGCCGCTCGGAAGGAAATGATAGATAAATCGGGCCAACTGGGGGTCCCGGTCATCGAAATCGATGGCCAGATCATCATTGGCTACGATGAGCCCAAGCTCAAGAAGGCGTTGGCACTGGAGAAATAGGCCGGGCGTTTGCCGCCGGAGAGGCGCAAGCCGTGTATGAGATGATAATCGTGGGCGGCGGCCCGGCTGGCCTGACCGCCGCTGTCTATATCGCCCGCAAGCAGCTGAATGCCGTGCTGGTCAGCGCCGATATCGGGGGGCAGGTCAACCTGACCCTGCGGGTGGAAAACTACATGGGGTACCAGTTCATCGAGGGCCCCGAGCTCATAGATAAATTCAACGCTCAGGTTAAGCAGTATCCCTTGGAGCAGAAAATAGGCTACAAGGTGACTTCGATATCCCAGGTGGACGGGGGTTTCGAGGTAAAAACCGAGGATGGTACCGCCTATCAGGGCAGGTCCGTGCTCTATGCCACGGGTAAGCGGTCCCGGAAGCTGGGTGTCCCCGGGGAGGACAGGCTTGGCGGCAAGGGGGTAACCTACTGCGCCATCTGTGACGGACCCATCTTCGCCGGACAGAATGTGGCTATCATAGGCGGCGGCAACTCGGCTGTGGAGGCCGCCCTGGATATGGTCAAGATCGCCACGCACGTCCATCTGGTGTCGCTGACGCAGTTCACCGCTGAGGCCATCCTTGTCGAGAGCCTGAAGGCGGCCACAAATATCAGCATTTATCTTGAGCACCAGGTCGTCGAGATAGAGGGCGAGAGCCTGGTGGAGGCCGTGCGGATCAAGGACACGGCCGGCGGCGAGGAGAAGCGGCTGGAGGTGGGAGGGGTCTTTGTGGAGATCGGGCTGGTGCCCAATTCCGAGTCGATAAAGGGACTGGTCACGCTCAATCAGACAGGCGAGGTCACCATCAACTGCAATACTGAGACCGGGGTCCCCGGCCTCTATGCCGCCGGGGATGTCACCGATGTCCCCGAGAAGCAGATTGTGGTGGCGGCGGGGGAGGGGGCCAAGGCCGCCCTCCAGGCCCACCGCTATCTCCAGAGGCTGGCCAAATAGGGAAAGGGCGGCGATGGGAATATTCTTTTCAGGGCGGGAACTGGCCGAGGTAGCGGTGGCCATCGAGAGGAACGGTGCCGCTTTCTATGATACCCTGGCCAGGACCACGCGGGACGATAGGGTCCGGGCCGTATATGACTATCTGGCCGGAGAGGAAAGGAAGCATATCCTGATTTTTCAGGGCATCCTTGATTCTCTGGGTGAATCTATCGCCGGGGAGTCCTATAGCGGGGAACATGCCCTTTACGTCAAGTCGCTGGCCGACAGCCGGGTGTTCACCAGTGATGAGACCGCCATGGAGGTGGCGGAACGGGCCCAGAGCGATGCCGAGGCCCTCCATCTGGCCCTGAGCATAGAGAAGGACTCCCTCCTCTTCTACTGGGAGATGAAGGAGCAGGTGCGGGGGGTTGACCGGGGGGCGGTGGACCGGCTGATGGTGGAGGAAAGGTCCCATATCCGCCAGCTCACCGAGCTCAAGGGGCAGATAGAGGAGAAGACCGCGGGGGGGAAGAATTGAATGAGATGAAGGAGATCCGCATCCACGCCCGGGCGGGGCAGGGGGCCATCACCGCGGCCATGCTGCTGGCCACCGCTGCTTTTGAGGAGGGGAGGCATTCTCTGGCTTTCCCCCATTTTGGCTCGGAACGGATGGGTGCGCCCTTGAACGCCTTCGTGCGCCTGGGGACCGCCCCTATACGGGTACGCTCCCAGGTGAGCACCCCGGATTATGTTATCGTCCAGGACCCCACCCTGCTCAAGAGCTTCGATGTCGTCGCCGGCCTCAAGCCCGGGGGAGTGGTCCTGGTCAATACCCCCCAGTCTCCCGCCGAGCTGGCCCTGGATACCCGGGAGCGGGTGGTCACCGTGGCGGCATCCCGCATCGCCGAGGAGGTCATTGGCCGCTCCGACCGGGCCAATACCGCCCTCCTGGGAGCCTTTGCGGCCGCCACCGGGGAGGTGAGCCTGGAGTCCCTGCAGAAGGTCGCCCGGGCCCGTTTTCCCGGCCAGTCCGGGGAGAAGAATGCCCAGGCGCTCCAGCAGGCGTATGACTCGGTCAAGAAACAGAAAAAGGGCAGTGAAACATGAAGATAACCTTGGGCGGCGTGGGGCAGCCGGGGACCAGCCTGG
>JAZFUS010000063.1:0-2935 GCA_036447315.1 Dehalococcoidia bacterium | reverse complement strand
CTGCGGCACCAAGATGTTCCGAATCGGCAAGAGCTAAAACTGGCATTGTAAATACCGTGGTTTAGTTGCAGAAGAGGCCGGGTATCCTTAAGCGAGGGCCTGGCCTCGTCTTTGTCGCCTCCCTAACTGGGAGGGATAGGGAAAATCCATCACACCCTGCCGGTGGCCGTCAGGGTGTGGTCTCCGGTACTCTCGCAGCCGAGCCCACCACTCAGGCACCGCCGGCCCCCGCGCCGTCTCCGGCGCCTACGGCTCCGGCCCTGCCGGTGGCTCCGGCCTTGCCGGTCTCCTGGGCCTGTACGTCCCCCGCGATGCCCGCGGATCTGAAGCCTATAGACACGCTCACAGCCACGCCCACTGGCCCCGCGCCAACAGGCCCACGTACAGCCGCGCCCACCACTCAGGTACCGCCGGCCCCCGCGCCGCGCCCGGCGCACACGGCACCGACCCTGCCGGTGGCTCTGGCCCTGCCAGTGGCGCGAATCCCCGGCGGGCCAAACCGGCCCTGCCTGTGGCGTTCCGCAGCCTTTAGCCCCACGTACAGCTACGCGCCCACAACTCAGGTACCGCCGTCCCCCGCGCCGCGCCCGGCGCACACGGCACCGGCCCTGCCGGCGGCGCACATGGCTCCGGTCCTACCGGCTCACCCACTGCCGCGCCTACACCCCCCGCGCCGCGCCCGGCGCACACGGCTCCGGCCCCGCCGGCCCCCGCGCCAACAGGCCCACGTACAGCTACGCCCACCACTCAGATACCGCCAGCCCCCTGCGCCACGCCTGGCGCACGTGGAACCGGCACCGCCGGCTACCGGCCGAAAATACTGCGGGCCACAATCATCTTCATGATCTCGGCCATACCGTCGGCGATCTCAAAGCCGATGGCGTTCCGCAGCCTCAGCTCCAGGTCATATTCTTCACTATAGCCCACGTGGCCGTGAATGAGCAGGCAGTCATGGATAGCGCGCACGCCCACCTTGGGGGCCATCCATTTACACATGGCCGACTCCCTGGTATGGGGAAGCCCCTGGTCCTTAAGCCCCAGCGCCCGGTAGCAGAGAAGGCGGGCGGCCTCGACCATCGTGGCCGCCTCGGCGATCTGGAAGGATACCCCCTCGAACTTGGCCAGGGGCTTTCCGAAGGCGGTGCGCTGCTGGGCAAAGGCGATGGTGTCATCCAGGGAGGCCTGGGCCATGCCCAGCACCTGGAGGGATAGATAGACACGGCTGGAATCGAACTGCACCATGACGGAGCCGAAGGCCCCGCCCTCCTCCCCCAGGCGATAGCGCCGGGGCACCCTGACCCCATCCAGGAGGACGCTGCCCTGTCCCAGGGAGTTCCAGCCCATCATTTTGTGGGGGCGGCGCTCTATCCCCGGGAGATCGAAGGGGACCAGGAAACTGCTCACCCCATGGGCCCCGCCTTCCGGATCGGTCTTGGCATAAACGATGACGGCGTCGGAATACATCGCCGTAGACACCGGCGTCTTTTCCCCGGTTAGGATATAATCATCCCCGTCCCATACGGCCCGGGTGCGGATAGCGGCCGCATCGGAGCCGCAATCGGTCTCGGTGAGGGCCAGGCAGAAGAGCTTCTCGCCTCGGACCATGGGCGGTATCCACTCCTGGAGCAGGTCCGGGTTGTCACTGAGGAGGGCGGATGCGAAGGAGGGCCAGGAGGGCAGGCAGGAGACCGCAAACTCCACCTTGGCCAGCTCCTCGATAGCTATGCCCAGGGTTATCCAGTCGGCGGGCTGTCCCCCATATTCGGGGGAGACATTGATTCCCATATAGCCCAGCTCGGCCACCCTGTCCCTGATCTCCTGGGGCAGGAGCCCCTTTCTACTCCGTTCACTGGCCCCGGGGCGCAGCTCCTTCTGAGCGTAGCTCCTCACCTGACGGCGGAACATCTCCTGGGCCTCCGTGAAACTGAAACCCGACATTTGACTGACTCCTCCCACCGGTCCCTACGTGACGTGGGGCATCTCCTTCGGCCCCGCCCAGTCCGGGTGGTCCTCCTTCTGCTGGATAGAGCTGCCCATGGCATCCCGGAAGGGGTCGTAGATGAAGGCGCACCAGAGACAGGGTTTCCCGGGTTCCGCGTTGAAATGCTGGTGCTCGCACCCGCCGGGCATCACCGGCAGGATGATCAGGTCCCCGGCCTCCCAGTCATGCCTGACCCCGTTGACCACCGTGTACCCCTTGCCCTCCAGCACAAAGATGCCCAGGCCGCCCTGATGGGTATGCCTGCCGGAGTGGCGCCGGATGTCGTGGACGAAGATAAACCAGCCCGGAGCCCCCACCTCATTCCAGTTAAGCTGGGTCACGATAAACTTGAGCAGTCCCTGGCGGCTCTGCTCCCAGGGCACGTCCCTGCCCCGGACCACCACCTTGCCCTCGGCCATATGGCGGCTCTTGTCCTGGTGCCACCGGTAGATCCTCTCATATATCAGCTCTTCAGGTTCCGGTTCACGGCCCCGCTCTACGACGCGCTCTACCATATATCGCCTCCCGGTTCGAGATTTTCCCGGCCCCAGGCACCTGCCCCCAAAGGGCGCTTTTCCAGGTAATATTGAGGATAGCGCCGCACCCCGACCATGTCAACCACCGCCCCCTGGTCTTGGCCCGGATGGGGCACGTCTTGACAAGCCCCCGACCCCGGCCTACACTGTTGGCAACTTCAACCCCGCTTCTATCGACCCATCAACTCATTGGAGGTGAACCGTGACACGTCTCGGATTCCAAGGCGACCAGCATGCCATGGCCCTCAGTCCCTATGAGGAGTGGCAGAAATCCGAAGGCATACCCGTAATCGGGGGGTACTTCGTCGAGGACCTCAGGAAGGTGGCGCTGGAACCCTGGGAGAGCAAGGGGGGCCTGGGGTCATTCATCAACCTGGAGGGCACGGGGGATGCCGATGACGCCTATATCTGCGAGATA
>JAZFUS010000062.1:0-2879 GCA_036447315.1 Dehalococcoidia bacterium | reverse complement strand
CCCCTCAGCCTTCAGCCACATCATGAAGGCGGTGAAGCCGTCCCCGATCATGGGGTAGGGGGAGAAGGCCCAGGGATGGGCCGTGGGCACCATGGTATCGAAGCTGGGGCTGATGTTGGTTACAGGGATCTGGTCCCGGGTCGCCATAGGAATGACGGCCGCGACCTCGTGGGCCGCCATGGCGCTTAAGGACAGCATCCCCTTGGCCTTGAAGTTGGCATAGGCGGCGACGGCCCGGTCGGCCTTATAGGCGGTATCGGCCCAGAGAAGCTCCACCCGGATGCCCCCAATGCCCCCCTTCTCATCGTTTAAGTAGTTGGTATAGGCCTGGGCGGCCTTGACGGCGGGCAGACCCGTGCTGGCCGCGCCGTTGGTCATGTCCCAGCCCCAGGCGATGCGGAGCACCTTCTCCTCGACCGGCTCTGCGGGTCCACCGCAGGCAATCAAGGGCAGGGCTATAAATATCAAAACCAGGCCGAACAGTAATCCGGTTTTACCTCTTTTTCCCATCTGACTCCTTTCACTGACCAGTTTAACAGCCTCTTACCACATATTTCATGTCATCATATCACCTCCCTCACAGGCTCAGTACGAGAATGGGTGGAGCCGGTATGAGGCCTTGAAAAGCTGCCACCGGTGGGCCAGACCCCTGGGCTCGAAAATCAGGAACAACATTATGATGAGGCCGAAAACCATGATGCCCAGCCCGGCAGAAATTTTGGCCCCCATTGCCGGGAAGATTTCCGATAGGGCCGGGGTGTACACCAGGACCAGATGGTCCAGGCCCCGGACAAAGATAACCCCGAATATGGTGCCGCTGATGCTCCCCATGCCGCCTATGATTATCATACCCAGATACATTATGGACTGCATAAGGTCGTAATAATCGGGGTGGACGGTCAACAGGTAGAAGGCCCACAGGGAACCGGCCACGCCGGCAAAGAAGCAGGCGATGAAGAAGGACAGCAGCTTGTAGTAAAAGACATTGAGCCCCATGACCTCGGCGGCCAGGTCGTTGTCCCTGATGGCAACGAAGGCGCGGCCGGCCCGGGTCCTCACCAGGTTCTTGGCCAGAAAGGTCATGATGACCATCACGGTAAAGATGAGGAAGTAGAAAGCCTGGTCCGAGACAAATACTATGGGCCCCAGTTGGGCCCCGGGCACACCCATCCCATCGGTGCCCCCGGTCAGGCTCCGCCAGTTGACAAAGGCGAAGCGGAGGATGAAGAAGGCGGCTATGGTGATCAGGGCCAGATAAAGCCCCTTGACCCGGAGGGCGGGGAGGCCAAAGAAAACGCCTACCACCCCGGCCACCAGACCCGACAGGACCAGGGAGACAGGGAGGCCCACCCACGAGGCGGCCAGGGGCGAAACCGCCACGAGCTTGTTCATAAAGATGGCCGTGGTATAGCCACCCACGCCGACGAAGGCGATATGGCCCAGGGATACCTGTCCGCAATACCCGGTAAGGATATTGAGCCCCAGTGCGGCGATGATGCTGACTCCGATAAAGTTTAGGAGGAACATAAATTCGGGCCGCTGCCAGGAAACGAAGAAGGGCAGGACAACCATAAAGGCCAGCAACATGAAAACCATCACCCACTGGGTGCGGGTGCGGACGATGGCCATGTCCCTGGCATAGCTGTCGTTAAAGGTGCCGCAGGGCAGGTCCATGCCTCAGATCCTCTCTATCCTCTTCAGGCCGAAGAGGCCGTAGGGCCTGATAAGGAGAATTATGATCATGATGACAAAGGGGGCCACCTCCTTGGCGCCACCATGAGTCCAGTCCACGTAGACGGACAGATTCTCAGCCACACCGATGATGGGCCCGGCTACCATGACCCCCAAAACGGACTCCAGTCCCCCCACCAGGGGCACCGCCATCACCGCCAGGCCCACATCGCTCATGTAGTTACTGATGGCCACCATGCTGCCGATGACAATCCCCCCCACCGTGGCCACCACCGCCGCGATGGCCCAGGAGACGGCATATACCGTTCGGGGGCTTATGCCCACGCTCTGGGCCGCCTGCTCGTCATCCCCGGTGGCCCTCATGGCCAGCCCCATCCTGGTATATTTGAAGAACAGGGTGAAGCCCCCTAAAAGCACCGCGGCTATGGCGAAGCTCCAAATATACTCCAGGGAGAGATTTATGGGCCCCAACTGCAGCCCGGCCGAGGGCAGGATGGGGGGCTCGTAGCTCAGGGCGGGGCCTCCCCAGATAAGGGTGGATACACCGCGTAAGAAGAACAAAAGCCCGATGGTCATCATGATGACCCCCACCACGGGCTGGCCGATCATGGGACGAAGGAGTACCCTCTCTATCAGCAGACCCATGAAGAAGACGACGACGAAGGTGGCCGGGAAAGCCAGCCACAGGGGTAAACCGGCCCCGCCGAGACTGGTCCAGAACTGCCAGCAGATATAGGCCCACACCAGCATGAACTCCCCCTGGGCTAGGTTGAGGACCCGGGAGGACTTGTAGATGAGCACGAAGCCCAGGGCCACCAGGGCATAGACCGCCCCCACCATCAGGCCCTGAATCAGGAGCTGCAGAAACAGGCTCATGCGTCGGCCTCGTCCTTTAAATCCCTGACCATGACCGTCGTGGAGGCCTGGGCCATACGCCCGTCCTGGTACTTGACCTGCATGCTCACATCGATCTTCGACTCGGCCTCAAACAGGCCGTTCACCAGGTCGCGGTAGCGCTCCTCGAAAAAGCCCCGCCTCAGCTTCCGGGTCCGGGTCAGCTCGGCCTCATCGGCATCCAGCTCCTTGTGCAGGTTGGCGAACCTCCTGATCCTGGCTGCCCGGGGGAGCACCCGGTTGGCCTGTTCCACCTCTTTCTCCACCAGGTCGTAGACCTCCGGCTTCTGGGA
>JAZFUS010000061.1:0-3204 GCA_036447315.1 Dehalococcoidia bacterium | reverse complement strand
GCCCTGGCCGAGGACGGCATCATGGGCACCGAGGGCCTCTCCACATACTCCCTGGAGATTTGGGCCGATTGGATGGAGAAGACGGGGAAAAGCTTCAAGACACCCCTCATCGCCAGCGTGGCTGCCATATCCGTGGAGGGCCATGTCCGGGCGGCCAGGTTGATGGCCGAGGCCGGGGCGGTGGCGGTGGAGCTTCTTCTGGCCTGCCCGGCCCCCTATTTCCGCCCCTTTAAATACACCATGACCAGCGACCCGAAGGTGGTGGAGGAGATCTGCCGGGCGGTCAAGGATGCCGTAAGCATCCCGGTGGGGGTCAAGATCGCCCCCCTCTCCCCGGTGGCCCGGGCGGCCCGGGCGGCGGGGGTGGACTGGGTAACCACCGGCGGGGTCCTGGTGGCCGCCCCGGGGATCGACCTGGACACCATGGAGCCCGTGGTGCCCTCGGCGATATTCTTGAGCGGCTCCCGGTCCAGCAAGTACACCACCTTCCGGCTGCTCCTTTCCCTGGCCGGAATGTCCGGGGAGGTCCACCTCTCGGCCCACGGGGGTGTGCGGGACTGGCGGGACGCGGCCGAATTCATCCTCTACGGGGCCAGCTCGGTCCAGGCCCAGACCATCTTTATGGTGAAGGGTTTCAGCGCCATCGCTGAAATGAAACGGGGCCTGGAGGCCTTCATGGAGAAGCAGGGCTTCTCCACCCTGTCCGAGATGAGGGGCGCCATCCTGCCCAAGCTCGTCTCCTTTGATGCCGTCATTGCCGCCTATGCCGAGACCAAGGGAAGCATCGTGGCCCAGGTGGACGAGGGGCTGTGCAACGGCTGCGGCATCTGCGAGGATGTCTGCGCCTGGGACGCCATAAAGATGAGGGACGGGCTGGCCGTGGTCAACCGGGAGACGTGCGAGGGCTGCCGCCTGTGTGTCGCCGACTGCCCCACCGAGGCCCTCCGCCTGGAGAACGCCACCGTCCTCAAGGCCGTCCCCGCCCGGTAATACGCCCGGTAATACGCCCGGTAATAAGGTAGAAGTCAGGCCGCTGGCTTGAAACGCCGGGTCACGTCCTCCACCACTATCCGGGCGCTCTCCATGGCGCCGGGTGAACCCCACCACCCCGGGGGTGATACCCCATCCCCCACGTTGTACAGGTTCTCTATGGGGGTTTTCTGGGGTATGTTGAATCCGGCCCAGGAGCGCATGATGGGCCACTCGCTGTGGTAGCAGCTTGCCATCAGGATCTCCCCATGTTCGGCAAAATCCGGCAGGTTATCCTTCAGGTCCTGGACGGACAGCTCCAGCTCCTTCTTCAGGTCGTAGGGAGGGGTGGAGTTGCTGAAAAACGCGCCGGCCTCCAGCAGGTATTTCCCCGGGGGTGACAGCTCGGGATTGAGCACCCCCTTGTTGAATATGGCCAGGACCCGCTGGGACTCGGTCAGAAACAGGATGCCGGGATAATCGCAGAGGGGCCGGTCGCTGGAGACGAAGATCAGTATCTGAGGGGACGCCTTCAGGGTTACGTCCAGGTGCTTTAAGTAGCCGAACTCAAAGTTATCCCGGCCCCCCAGCTCCACGGTCTTACTGGGGCCGACATTGCTGAGCACCGCCTGGGCGCTCACCGTCACCTCACCATCGGGTTGCTCCAGCACCACCCCCTTGGCCACCCCCTCCTCGACCAGAATACGCACGGCCCGGGAGCGGGTGCGCACCTCTCCCCCCTTGGCCAGCACTACCCGGGTCAGGGCCCGGATGATGTTGACGCTGCCCCCGGGGACCCAGCCATAGCGGCGTACGGAGGCCATATTCTTGATATAGCGGATATACTCGCCGGCGGGCAGCTCGTCATTGGTTATACCCGCCGACATGGTGGTCAGCACCTGGAAGACGCCCATGACCCTGGGGTTTTGGGTAAACTGGCCCAGCCACTCCTCCAGGGATATGGCATCGGGAGGCTCCTGCCAGGTAATGCCCCGGCGCACGGCATTCATCACCCGGGCGGCCTCGACCTCGTCCTGGGAGGCCAGGCCGACCATGGCCCGGAGGCCTCCCTTCTCCGGCATGGCGTAGTCCTTGCCCCCCATGCGATAGTAGTACTGGGGATCGGGCACCCGTATCTCGAAGTCGGCCCCCACCTCCCGGCAGATACGCCCGTGGTAGTCGTCGGAGACCCAGATCACCCCGGTGGGCAGCTTGAAGCCCTTGTAGTCCAGATCGGCGCACCGGCCGCCCAGGAAGGGCAATCTCTCCACCACCAGCACCCGATAGTCGGCGTTGGCCAGCATGGCGGCCGAGGTCATGGCGGCGATGCCGGAGCCGATGATGGCTACATCGAACTTCTCCTGCTTCATGCGGTCACCTCCAGGGCTTCAATGGGACAGTAATCGATACAGATGAGGCACTCGGTACACTTGTCCGGAATCAACTCGGCCAGGCCCCATACCTTCAGGGCATCCTCGGGGCAGTAGGCCACGCAGATGCCACAGCCGACACAGCTTTTCTCGTTGATTGAAATCACGGTTACTACCCTCCACACCAGGCTGGCCTCACCCATCTTAAAACAGGCGGCGGCGAGGACATAGAAACTCTAGCACCCCCGGCGATGCCCTGTCAATAGTGAGTACCATTCAATCTCAAGTGTGCTAGAATAGGGCATCATGCCGCTGCCCGCCGCGGGAAAAATCAAAGGGATTCACTACGCCTGGATTATCCTGGCCAGTGTTATGATACTATCCGCCCTGCGGTCCGGCCTCCGCCTCAGCTTCGGGGTGTTTATAGATCCCCTGATGGATGATTTTGGCTGGAGCCGGGGGTCCATCTCCCTGGCCTATACCATTGCTTTCCTCACCGCGGCCCCCATGACATTGGTCATCGGCTGGCTGGGTGACGCCATAGGCGCACGGCGCACCCTCATTATCAGCGCCCTAATCCTTACCGTGGGCATGCTGCTCACAGCCACAATCCAGGAGCCCTGGCAGTTCCAGCTTTACTACGGGGTGATCCTGGGCGGCCTGGGCACATCGGCGTTCAACGTCCTGCTCCCGGTGCTTCTGACCCGCTGGTTCACCACCAAGCTGGGTCTGGCCACTGCGCTGATGTGGAGCGCGGTGGGCTTCGGGCCCGTGGTGTTTCCCCCCCTGTTTCGCTGGGCCATCGATACCGCCGGTTGGCCGATGACCTTCACCGTCATCGGTTTAGGGTCCGGCCTCATCATCC
>JAZFUS010000060.1:0-11445 GCA_036447315.1 Dehalococcoidia bacterium | reverse complement strand
GGGAAAAGGGAGGACGGATGCCCGCACAATATCCCACCAGGCCACTGGAATGCTGGCAAAAGGCCAAAGAGCTGCGGATGAAGCAGTGGCAGGAAATCATGACCGCCGGGGAGAATAAGAAGCTTCTGGTCTCGGGCATGGTCAACGGGGCCGCCCCCCTGGTCATGGGCCTGGGGGACGACGTGGCCTACATGGCCTCGGAGCCGCTGTCGGCCACCACCCTGGCCGATGCCACCTTTTCCAACGAGTGCCAGGAGGTCCTGGAGGCCAGGGGGTTTGCCCGCGACCTGTGCGGCTACATGAGGGCCTACATGGGCCCGGTTTTCGCCGACCGGTTCCCCCTGGGAGGGAAGTTCCCCAGGCCCGATTTTATCTTCGAACGACGCTGGTGCGATACCCAGGCCAAGGGCTTTCAGATAGTGGCCGAGTATCTGGGGGTCCCCTTCCACTGTGTGGACTTCCCGGTGGGGCCGGGGACGGGGGAGCGCCTGGAGCGCAAAGTGGACTATGTGACCGCCCAATACCTGAGGGCTATCGAATGGATGGAGGGGGTCACCGGGAGGAAGTGGGAGTACGACGGATTCCTGACGGCCCTCCAGAACGAGATCACCTCCCGGACCCTGTGGGCCCAGATCGTCGATCTCAACACCGCGGTCCCGGCCCCCCTGGACCAGAAGTCCATGTATGCCCTGTTCGTGGTCACCACCATGATGCCCTGGAAGCAGGAATCGGTGGACTTTCACCGGGCCCTGCTGGATGAGGTCCGCTACCGGGTGGAGCACGGGATCGCGGCCCTGGGCACGGAACGCTTCCGGTTGGTCCATGAGGCCCTGCCTCCGTGGCACTATCTGAAGCTGTTCCGCACACTGGAGGCCTACGGCGCCGCCTGCATCGGCTCCCACCACTGCATCCTGATCCCCGGGGACTTTCGGGAGGTGGGCGACGACCTGGTGCCCGCCCAGCCCCCGGACGAGCTCTTCACGGGCTTCGGGAATGTGGAGGAGGCCCTCCGTTTCTACGTCCGGTGGTATCTGGAATCGCCCATGGACACCTTCTATCTCTCGGCCCAGCGCCGGAGCGAGCTCGTGGTCAAGATCGCCCGGAAATGGAAGGCCGATGGGGCCATACTGCCGGTCAACCGGGGCTGCACCTTCGGAGGGATGGGACTGCTGGAGACGAAGCTCGCCCTTCAGGAGGCCGGGATACCGGCCGTGGACTATGAGGCCAATCTATCCGATCCCATGGACTTCGACCCCGTCCGGGTGCTGGATATCATGGAGTCTTTCCTGGAGGGCCAGGGCCTGGCCCAACTCCCCGCCTGACAGGACGTTCCACCTCGCGCCCATGGGCCGGTGGCATCGCCATGCCCCCGGGCCGGCTATCCGCAAGGGTCCTGTTCGAGCTCCGATTCCGATGAGTACCGGATCCTGTTCGCGGTCCATGTGGAGAGGTCAAAACCAACCTCTACACCGTCGCCCGGCCTGAGGTCGTCAACGCCTCCGGGCGCACCCCCCTCAAGCTCGATTCCGGCCCCGGCGGCCACGGTCAAGACCCTGCGGCCCAGAGCCGTATCGATGGTGACCTTATCGCCCTTTACCCCGACCAGGATGCCGGAAATCTCGGCATCTCCTGATTCGGCGATGATCGCCAGGGCCTCGAGGTCCTCGGTATCATAGATGACCTCCAGACGGTCCACAAAGCGAAGGTCGCGCCAGGCGGGGAGGGCATCCCCTCTTAAGCGGACGCGAGTGCCGTCGGTAACCGCCAACCTGACCCTCTCGCCGGATTGAGAAAGCACGGTCATATGGTTGCCCTCGATCATGGCGATGGTGCCGGCGGCCCTGGCCTGCCTGGCCTCGACCGCCCGGGCGACGCGGCCGTCCTTGCCGTCAACCTCCACGTACACCGTTACGCCCTTCTGAAGGTCGCCCAGGCCCACCATCCCCTGCGTGCCGCGCACCGGCGCATCGTCGGCGAGGTCCAGGGAAACCGTGCGGCCGTCATCTGTGGATATGGCAATCCGTCCCGTGGCAACATCCGCCTCCAGCAGGGTACCGCGAAGCGGCTGGGAGGCCGTGGGGGCGCAGCCGGTCGGACCGAACACCAGAAAGGCCGTCGCCAGCACGAACAGTCCGCGCATCGCTCCCGGCCCGATAACAAAGCCCATGACATATTCCTCAAGCGGCCCGGCCCGGAGACCGGTTACAGGGGCAACCCCGACGCTTAAAATCCAGTTCATATTATTTCACTGCCCGGCATCGGTGTCAACGTGCGGGCTATCCGAACGGTTTACCACATTTGGCCTGTGAGGGCCGAAATAGCCCCCGGGAGGGGCCCGCACCGTGCCCGTTTGAAAAGGAAAGCCTATCGCCGGGAAGCCGGGTGAAACGTTCACAGAAATGTAACATTTACCCCGGCCGCATTCACTCCATATTAACCGCAAACTGAGTAATATTTTACGCAACGGCCTGGCGCAACAGTCCGGTTGCCGTCCGGCTGGCCGGGGCATCTGCCCGGCCCCCCGGATAGAAAGGAGGACGACCCCATGCAAGCCTACTGTATGAAGTGCCGCACCAAGAGGGAAATAAAGGATGCCAAAGCGATAACCATGAAAAATGGCAGGCCCGCGACCCAGGGCGTATGCCCAAACTGCGGCACCAAGGTTTTTAGAATAGGCAAGGGCTAGGCCGGCCGCCATAGCCCGTCGAAAGAGGTGGGGAAGTGGGTGTAGCCGCCGGCTGCCCGTTAATCCAACACCAGAGGCCCGCCAGCTGCCAATCATGTCCGCTGGTCGCCGAGGAAAGAACGAAGCTCTGTGCCTGGTATAAAAGCATGCGGGAGAAGGTATGGAGCCGCTGGCGCGACCGGAAGCAGCCGGTGTGACCAGGTCACAAGTGTTAGGTGCCCCGGTCGTGGCGGGTGGCCACGACCGGGGCACCTCAAGTCATCGACACTGACCTGCCGGCTTTGCTTACCGCGCCGGAGCACCGGGGATGCCGTGTCCGGGCACGCTGGCCTTCCCGAACCAGGTTCCTATCCACATGAACTGGTTGGAGGCCGACATGGCATAGGCCGTGGTGAACCGGTGATTGATCACGCGCCATTCGCCCGTGGCGACGTCATAGGCCGCCTCCGTGGCCAGCACCGGTGACTGTCCGAATTCCTGGCCGGCGTGGAAGGGGTCCGGTACGCTGTCGGTATCCCCACCACCCCCGGTAGGCGGGCCCTCGGCAAGCTGCAGGCCGGACCTGTTCACCGCCCCGTTGAAGAAGTCGGCAAACCTCTGCCCCACATCCAGGTCCAGGCCGTTGAGGAGAGCGTTGAAACCGCCGACCACATCGCCCACGTCCCTGGTGGAGTAGACATAGACAGTGGCGCCGGGGTCCGAGGCATAGACACCGGCCGTCCCATCCCACAGCGTCTCCACATAGCCCCAGGCTCGCAGCGCCGCCTCTTTATTGGCTTCGTTGCCCGTGACCCTGTAGGCGAAGACCAGGCCTTTTATGGCCGCCCCCTGCGTGGCCGCCTGGCTGAACCCTCCACCCGCCACCAGCCTGCCCTGGGCATCCATCCGGGCGCCCAGCTCACCGGCAAGGGCTGGGATAAGCCCCTCCAGGACCAGCTTCTTTTGGTCCGCGTTTTGGGTGTAGCCGGTGTAGACGGAGAGGGCGGCGAGCGCCTCCCCCAGGTCCCGGCTGGGCATATCCAGGAGGAAGCCGGGGGTCGCCTCCGTGCGGCCCATGATCGCCATAGCCAGGCCATCGGCCATCATCAGGGCCTGGTCGTGGGCGAGGGGTGCGGCAAACCACCCGTAATCGCCGCTGGCATAGCTGGCCAGCTCGGAGAGTGCCCACAGCATAACCACCTGGTCCTGAGGCAGGACGCTGCTGTTGGAGACCTGGCCGTCCTTCCAAGCATGGACGTAGAGCCCGTCATCGGTACTCAGGTTGGTCATCATAAACTTGGCCTGAGCTGCCGCCTCGGTGCTCAACACCAGGGCCCGGAAGTGGTTCATGGGGTCCGGGCCCTCGATGTCGGAGGCGAAGGACTTGGACCAGACTATCTCCTTCATCATGGTGTAGCCCACAGCCTGAGGCGTGACGGTCCGGTCCATGGCGGCCTGGTCCCACCGGAAGTTGGAGAAGTCGTTGTCGTTGCCATTGAACTTTACCGTCAAATGGGGGTCCGCCGACCGGTAGGGGGCCTGCACCAGATAGGGGTTGGCCGGGCCCTGGGGGATGCCCGACATCTCCATCATCTGCATCACCTTCTCCTTGGGAGGCATCAGCTGGACCCCGTTACCCGACCTCATGACCAGGTGGCCCAGGTTGTACCGGGAGTACCAGTATCCCTCCGTGTGAGCGGCGTCGATGTCATACGCTGGGGCTGCTTCGGGCCCGGCCACCGATGCTCCAGTCGAGCCCGCGGGTCCCGGGGGTCCTGCCGGACCTGGGGCCCCAGAGGCTCCGGCGGGACCGGGCGCCCCAGGGGCCCCAGGGGGGCCGGACGAGCCGCTACAGGCGGCCAGCGCGAAAACACCGGCCAGGGCGATACCCAGTAGGACTATGAATTTTCTTCTCACGTTTACTCCTTATTACTTTCTTACTTTGATAAGGGCTTACCTTGATAAGGCACTCGCCGAGGCCGCAGGCAGTGCTCAAACCCCAGCCTGGCGGCCTCCGCCGAGACCCAGACCCCACCACAACTGAAATCGAGCTGATCCAAACAGGTGCCCTGAGAAAGGGCCTCAGGGCACCCAAACGAGGCGGGGTGAGGTTAGGGCAATCTTCATAGCTCGTAGCTCAGTTCACAATAAATTCCCCTTCCATTCCCGCGGGTCTGTGTCCCTCTACTGAACACCACATATCAAAAGTTCCTGATTTCTCGGCCACAAACTCTATGGTGTCGGTGAGTCCCCCGAGAATTATTTCGGTTCTGCCATAGCCATCGATGCCCACGTCATGGACAATAGTCCCGGCATTTTCAAAGATTATCTTAACCCTGTCTCCCTTGTTTACCGTTATGCTGGTAACGTCAAACGAGAACTCTCTCGCCCGCACCCTTATTACTTTTACACCGTCCACCGTCTCAGCTACAGGCGTCGCTTCGGCTACCGCCTCGGGTAGGGGCGTTGTCGCCGCCACAGGCGTCGCTTCGGCCACCGCCTCGGGTATGGGCGCTGTCGCGGCTACACGCGTCGCTTCCGCCACCGCCTCGGGTAACGGCGCTGTCGCAGATGTTTTTTCATCCCGTGTACAACCAGCTACAAAAAACAAGCCTAAAACCAGGCCGGCCAAAAATATTTTCTTGTTCGTATAAACCATTACGCAATTCACTCATCCCTGGGGGGTATCCACTCAACTTTGAGTAAAGTGGATACCCCCCATATTTCTTGGGTCGGGATGCTCAGTCCCGGTAGGGAGCCTTTACGATCGTATCCTGCTCGAACATGGCGTGAATGAAGGGTTGCGGCTGGCCGTTAGGCAGGATGAAGGCGGTGTGCACCGGCTCGAATTTCATCCCCGTCGCCGTCATGGTTATCGGCAACACGGCTATGTGGGTGTGGTGACCCTGGCCGGCTATCGTGTTGTCCAAAGCCAGCGGCAATTCCTCATCTATCGCCATCTTATAATTTTTATCCCGCACAGTTTCGGTGGTCATGATGTGTGTGAACTGATTGGTGTTGACAATCTCACCGTTAACGATGATGTCGGCAACCGTCCACACAGCCCCCCAGGTGTAGGCCCTGGGGAATAGCGGGGTTCCCATGTCGGTACGCCCGTGGTGGAAGGTATCGACTATCACCCCTCCACCTGTTTTGTACTCGTCCGGGTCAATCATCCTCAGGGGCCCGGCGACGACCATTTTAACCTGTATCTCGTAAATGTTCCCCATCGGGTCGGTAAAGACCGTTTCGAGCTCTACGCCATCATCGGTACCCATATCCATTCCCCCGCGGTCCCGTTTCTGGCGGTCCTTGTAGAGGAGCCTGATGCTGCCACTGGTCGGCATCCCCTTGTCGCTAAAGAGTGTCATCATCTTCGTGTCTGTGAAGCTCTTGCCGTCGGCACTCACATTCCTCATCGAGGTCGGTACACCGATCAGGACAGGTACCTTGGCTAATATGTCTCCCATAGGGGTCCCGGCTAACGCCATCATATCGTCCTCTGCGGTCTTCGAGGGGTCATCAGGCGTCCCGAAGACAACCGGGCTCAGCCGCCTGGGTCCGGGCAAAACCCAATAGAATACCTTCCCCTCTTCCTGTACCACCAGAACGTCGGACCCTGATGACAGTAAGCCAGCTGGGGCAGCCGCTCCAGCACCTCCCGCCGCGCCTGCTGGTCCCGGCTGGCCCTGTGGCCCGGCGGCCCCGGCAGGACCTGGCAACCCCGGGGCCCCCGGGGGTCCGGCCGCGCCGGAACAGGCGGCCAGCGCGAACACACTGGCCAGGCCGATACCTAGCAGGACTATGAATTTTCGTCTCATGTTTCCTCCTCCCTATATTTGGCTGAATATTTGACCGACCTTCTTGCTTTGACTGGCGGTGACTTTCTCACCTGCCGAATTCCAGCACACGGCGGGGCGGCCATCAGCGCCCTCCCCCACCGGACTTTTAAATTTTTGATTAGAGCGCCATCAGCAGGATCAGAAACCCCAGCCCCACCACCCACAGCATCTGCTTCGGCGGGATGCCCGTCTCCATATATTCGGCTTTACACTCCGGGTCTGTCCTGGCCATCGTCCTGTTCCCCCCTTTTTTTTCTCTACCGGGTGTTATCGCCCTCCCGGCTGGCCGGCATCCCCGGCCTGTTCTTCATCGCCGCCCGGACGCGCTAGCCGGGGACACCGATTTGGGCGGCTTGGGGCACACCAAGTAATGTCCACATTACCACCTGGCGCGGGGGTTCTTCTGTAATCCATGTTACAAACAGGGGCTTTTTGTCTCAGAGCGGATAAAATGGCCGGCGCCCGAGCCGGCGCGGAGGGAGGGCAGGGGCCTTCAGCCGAGGACCGAGGGGACGGGCATGGGCCGGGAACGCCAAGCGGCCTTGGGGTTGACCCGGGGGCAATATAAGGGTACGGGGCGAACCGGAAGCGACCGGCGTGACCGGTCCGGGTGTCCTTTTAGCGGACGATGCCGCGGCGCCGCCGGATAATCCGGGCCAGGAGGGCCCGTTTCAGGCCGGTCCACGCCCGGTGGATGGGCTTCACCTCCCTGATTCCCAGGGATTTTTCGGTGCTGTATTGGGTTTTACCGTAGGCAACGGCTATCAGGGATATGGCCGCCGCCTGAGAGGGCAGCTCCGAGGACAGCCTTGCGGCATACTCCGCGGGGGTGAGATGGGGCTGGGGCCCAATCCCGGACAGGGAGGCCAGGCGGCCCATCTTGGCATAGACATCGGCCGGGAAATATAGCCTGGAGAGCACCCACCACCGGCGGTACCAGACCCCCACGGCCAGCAGAGAGGCCAACAGCAGGGCCGGGCCTCCCCCCCAGAGCAGGAGGCTCCCCAGGGTGGAGCGGGAGGACGCCACCGCCTCCAGATCCTCACCCAGGTCCTCCTCTTCCTCATCGTCGCCCAGGCTGTCGCGCGCGGCATCGCTGGGGGCCGGGGCATAGACCCTCTCCTCCAGGGACGGGGTGGGCTCGAATCCTATCCATCCGTAGCCGGGGAAGTAGACCTCCGGCCAGCTATGGTAATGGGACTCCAGGATTACATGGACCTTCTTCCGGCCGTCCCAATCGCCCGGCTGGTAGCCCACCACGAACCGGGAGGGTATCCCCACCGAGCGCAGCATGACCGCCATGGCGGAGGCATAATAGTCGCAATAGCCGGCCCTCCGGTCGAACAGCAGATAGTCCACCCCATCGGCCCCCGGGGGAGGGGCGGCAATATTCGTGTCGTAGGTAATGGCCCGCAGGTACCGCTGGATGGCGATGGCCTTCTCGTAGGGAGAGCTCAGGTCCTGGGTCAGGGTCCGGCTCAAACCCCGGACACGCCGGGGCAGGCCCGGAGGCAGCCGGAGATAGTGTGCCGACACCGGCTCCGGATAGACCGTCCCCGCCTCCCGCAGCTGCGCGGACGTGGCGGAGGAGACCAGGGACAGGATGGAATACTTCTGGGCCAGCCGGAGCTCCCGCTGGGGGCGCAACATCATCAGGTCCCAGGGCGGCTCCTGCCGCCGGAGGAAACTGCCGGGGATGCTGGCCTGGATGGGCTCGCCGGCGGTGAACAGGTTATCGGCAAAGGAGTTCACCCTGATGGTGTAGGCTTCCCGGGCCCAGTTCTCTTTGCCCTCCCCCTCCAGGGAGAAACCGACCTTCAGTTCTTCCTCCACCAGGGGGCTGTTGACCCAGCCCCGCGAGGTATAAACGTCATAGACCCGGGCCCGCCAGTAGCGTTCCTCCTTGGAATCGACGGTAAACAGCATCTGGCTCCCCAGCAGGAGGGGCCCCTCGAAGGTATGGTCCGAACCCCATTCCAGCACCTTGGCCGACTTCTGGGAGGGTAGCGAGGCGAAGAGGCGTCCGAACTGGTTCTGAACGTCCCCCCAGGGCACTCCCGTCCAGTCCAGCGCCGCGGACAGGGGGGCCGCCCCGGCCTGGGGCAGGTTCCAGGCCGCCAGGAGGACGATGACGCCTATCCAGGACAGGTGGCCCAGGTGGGTGAGGCCCGTCATCCGGGGGAAGCTCACCGAAAAGTCCGTCCACTCCCGCTGGCGCCTGAGCAGATTGAGATGGACGACCAGCAGCAGGGAGGCCAGAAGATACATACCCAGGTAGATATGATAGGACTCGGGGAGGTTGCTCAGGACGAACAGGAGGACCAGCCCGCAGGGGAGGACGATGCGCCAGGCCGAACCCCGGTGTAAGGTGAGCCAGGCCGAGGAGTAACCCAGGACCCACATCAGGAAAAGCATGAGCGCGGCAAACTCGATGGCGCCCTCCATGGTGGCGCCGGTCCCCACGGCCTGCCCCCACTCCCCCAGCGCCGCCCCCAGCCCGGCTACCTTCTGGGACCAGCCGGGCCCGGGGAGCAGGTCCGCTACCCCCCAGACGGTCACGCCAAACCCCAGGACCAGCGCCAGCAGGTGGGCCGGGGCCCGCGGGAGGCGGCTCTTGCCCAGCAGGATTCCCGTCCCCAGGGCTGCGATCGCCACCAAGCCCAGAGGGGGCATCGGGTCCACCCACCCTCCCCTTTCCAGGGGCCAGGCCACACTGAGGAGGACCAGCGCCACCAGGACCGAGGTTATCACCTCACCCTGAAGGACCAGCCTCCACAGGAAAGCCCCGAAGGCAACCCTATCCCTCTGCAATCGTGCCCCCTATCTCAGGATGCCGACTTTACTGTCCAGGGCGGAACCGATATCGTCGCCCTGCCTCACCAGATAGATCTCAACCCCCTGGGCCACCAGCCCGCTGATGTCGCCGGCGGTCCGGCTCCGGTCCCCAAAGGTGCTGGCGTCCAGCACAATGGCGGCCACGTTCCCCCCCTGCCGGAGAAGGCGTCCCAGGGCCGGCGACATCGCCTCTCCCGGGGACGGGGTAACCATGACCGCTGTGGTGTTGGGACCGAACCTATCTCCCTCCCTGGCGATCAGCTCCGCCAGGGGCATGACCCCCTGCGCCCGGGCCAGGGCCAGCGCCTCCATGATCCGCCACCCGTGAAATCCCCCCTTTTGGGCCGGGAAGAAGAGGCTCTGCGCGCCCGAGGCTATGAGGCCCACGGAGTAGTTGGCCTCCAGATATTTGTGGGCTATGGAGGCGGCCAGGGTAACCGCGTATTCCTCGGTGCTCTCGGGGCCGGCCCCCGCCTGAGCGGGCCCATAGAGGTCCAGGATGACCCAGACCTCCTCCGAGGGCTCCAGCTCGAACTCCTTGACCATGAGGCGGCCCGCGTGGGCGGTGCTTCGCCAGTGGATGCGGTTGACGCTGTCGCCGGCAACATAGTCCCGGACCCCTGAGGCGTTAGGGGTTACCCGGTGCGTGGGGCGCCGGTGGACCCCCTCCCCCAGGGCCTCCCCCGAGGGGAGCAGAAAGTTGGCCAGCTCCAGCGTGGCCGGCAATACCAGGACGGTCTGGGCCTCTCCCAGGGGTTGCTTCCGGGAAAACAGCCCCAGGACATCCTCGGACACCACCAGAGGCGGGCCCAGGGTATAACGGCCGCGTGTCCGGCAGAGGGTGCGCACGGTCCATGAAGCGGAGCCTCCGGGCAGGAGGCTGAGTACCCGGCCGTTCTGATGCCCGGCCAGGTCGGAGCCGTGGCGTATCTCCACCAGAAACTTGGGCATCCAGCCCAGGTTGCGCAGCCGGAAGTGCTCCTCCAGCCAGCCGCCCACCTGAGGGTGCTGGGTAAGGACGCTCACCCGGCCCTCCAGCCAGCGGACACTGGACCAGGACCAGAAATAGGCCAGCAGCATCAATAGAAGCAGGGCATAGGCCAGACGGACCAGCAGGGGGAAGCCACTGGCCAGGGCCAGGGCCAGGGCCGGGATGAGAACCAGGGCGACTTTGCGGTTTTTCATCTGCTGCCCCTCCGGGGCGAAAGACGTAACCTAGCCGGGTATGGCCCCGGGCACGGGGACCGATTCCAGTATCTGGGCGATGACGCTGCGGCCATCGGTCTCCTGCATACGGGCCGCCGAGGTAACAATCAGCCTGTGGGCCAGGGCCAGCTCGGCCAGGGCCTTAACATCATCGGGCAGGGCGAAGTCCCGCCGCTCCAAGAGGGCCCGGGCCTGGGCCATGCGGCCCAGGGCCAGGGAACCCCGGGGGGAGGACCCCAGATAGACCGAGGGGTGATGGCGGGTGGCCTCCACCAGGGTCACTATGTAACGCTTGACCTGGTCGCTCAAATGGATCCCCCTGACCGCCCCCTGCAGCTCCGCGACCTCCCGGCTGTCCACCACCTGCTCCAGCGCCTCGATGGGATGGGTATGGCGCTGGCTATCCATCATGGTGATCTCGTCATCCATCGAGGGATAGCCCAGTTTGAGGCGCAGGAGGAACCGGTCGAGCTGGGTCTGCGGCAGGGGGAACGTGCCCTCATACTCGATGGGGTTCTGAGTAGCTATCACCAGAAAGGGTTGGGGCATCTTGTAGGTGGTGCCGTCCACGGTGATCTGCTTTTCCTCCATACACTCCAGGAGGGACGACTGGGTCTTGGGGGAGGCCCTGTTGACCTCGTCGGCCAGGACTATCTGGGCCACCACCGGCCCGGGGTGGAACTCAAAGTCGCCGTTTTTTTGATTGTAAACCGAGACCCCGGTGACGTCGCTGGGCAGGAGGTCTGGGGTGAATTGTATGCGCTTGAAGCTGAGGCCCAGGGACCGGGCGATACTCTTGGCCAGGGTGGTCTTACCCACCCCGGTCACATCGTCGATAAGCATGTGCCCCTGGCACATGAGGGCGAGGAGGGCCACCTCCAGCTCGGCCCTCTTGCC
>JAZFUS010000059.1:0-3079 GCA_036447315.1 Dehalococcoidia bacterium | reverse complement strand
CTATCTCTTTGGGGGGATCACCATACGTAACTTCATTTTGGTCCTGCTGCTGGGTACGGTAGCGGGCACCTACAGCTCACTGCTCATCGCCAGCCAGCTTCTGGTGGTCTGGGAGAGAGGCGAGTTCAGCAGGCTGTGGCGCTGGGCGAGGCCGGCCAGGGGGTGATGGGGGATGTTCTCCACCAAAACCGGAGCCGCCAGCCTATCCATCCTGTCCAACAGCTGCCTTATCGCGCTCAAGCTGGTGGTGGGCGTCCTCACGGGCAGTGTCAGCGTCATCGCCGAGGCTGTCCATAGCCTCCTGGACCTGGTGGCGGCTATAATCGCCTTCTTCGGCATCCGGATGGCGGACCAGCCCCCGGATGAGCAGCACCCCTTTGGGCACGGCAAGGTGGAGAACCTGAGCGCCGTGGCCGAGGCGGGACTGATACTGGTGGCGGCGGGGTTCGTTATCTACGAGGCGGTGAACAGGCTGCGGACCGGGGCCAGGGTGGAGCTGGTGGAGGTGGGGATGGCGGTGATGCTGGTATCGGTGGTGGTGAATATCGTGGTCTCCCGCCGGCTCTATCGGGTGGCCAGGGCCACCGATTCGGTGGCCCTGGAGGCCGATGCCCGGCACCTGACGGTGGATATCTATACCTCGGCTGGGGTTTTTCTGGGCCTGCTGGCGGTGCGCCTGACCGGGCTCTTTATCCTCGACCCCATAATCGCCCTGGGGGTAGCCGTCATCATCCTCAAGGCTGCCTATGATGTTACCCGCAAGTCCTTTGGCGGGCTGCTGGATGAGAAGCTGCCCCCGGCGGAGGAGGGGCTGGTGAAGGCCAGCATCATGGAGCACTTTGGGGAGCTGCTGGGCTTCCACGAGCTTCGGACACGCAAATCGGGCAGCATGCGCTACATAGACCTCCACCTGGTGATGGTAACAGGGGCGAGCCTGGAGGAGGCCCACCGCCTCTGCGACCATCTGGAGGCCGACATCATGTCGAAGCTACCCAATGCCTCCGTCACTATTCACTGTGAGCCCGCCAGTGAGAACGAACATGCCGGTGGAGGGAGCTAGCCCCCGGAATTCACAGCCGGTGCGCCTCTTTTGCCCGCCGCAGGACCTCGTCCGCGCCCGGGCCGCCGCCCGGCGGGGGCTCCCCCAGGGGATCGTCGGTCTCCCCGGCTCCCAACATCACCTCCAGGGTGGCCCGTACCGATGCGGCCAGGGCCGGCAGATTGTAGCCGCCCTCCAGGCAGAGGACCAGGCGGCCGGAGGACAGCTCCCGGGCCAGCCCCTTCAGTGTGCTCACCATGCGGGCAAAACCGGATACCGTCGTCCTCATCAGGGCCAGGGCCTCACTCCAGTGGGCGTCATATCCCGCCGAGACCAGGATGAGCTGAGGCTGGAAGCGACGGGCGGCCGGGGCCAGGACCTCATCGAAGACGCGCCCGTATTCCGCGTCGCCGCACCCCGGGGGCAGGGGGACATTGATGTTGGCCCCCTCACCTTCCCCCGCTCCGGTCTCGGCGATGCTGCCCGTCCCCGGGTACAGGGGGGACTGGTGCACCGAGAAGTAGAGGACCCCCGGGTCGTCGTAGAACGCGTCCTGGGTGCCGTTGCCGTGGTGGACGTCGAAGTCCACCACCAGGATTCGCCCCACGGAGCCGTGGTCCAGGGCATATCGGGCGGCGATGGCAATATTGTTGAACAGGCAGAAGCCCATGGCCCGCTGGGGGGTGGCGTGATGGCCGGGGGGTCGCACCAGGGCGAAGGCGCTTTCCGTCCCGCCCCCCAGCACCGATTCCACGGCGACCAGGGCTCCCCCGGCGGCATAGAGGCCGACCTCGTAGGAGGCGCGGGACATGACGGTATCGCTGTCCAGCCACCCCCCTCCCGCCCGGGCGGTGGCCTCGATATGGGCGATATGCTCCCTGGTGTGCACCCGGGCCAGTTCCTCTATGGTGGCCGGGCGGGGTGGGAGGGAGACCACTTTCTGAAGGACGCCCTCCGCTTTCAGATGGGACATGACCTCCCGGAGGCGCGAGGCATTCTCCACATGCCCCCCGGTATCGTGGTTCAAGTAGATGGGGTCATAGGCCAGGCCCACTTTCATGTCCTCTAATATAGCAGAGGTCTCCCCGGCGGGCAACGGGGCCGATTGCCCTGAGGCAACCCTGGTGCTATACTCGAAACAGGGGATTTCAGATAGATGTCTTTGGACTTAGACCAGGTGGCCCCTCAAATCCAGGGGATGGTGAGCCAGCTCCGGGCGGGCCGGGAGGAGCATACCGAGCACCTGGCCGTCGCTTCGAGCGCCCTCGTTGCCCAGGGGGCGAATTGGAAGAAACTGGGCGAAAAAATCGAAGCCAGCGAGAACTCGTCCACGTGGCTGGCCGCCGGCCTGATCGAGGGCCTGGCGGAGCGCCACGGTTTGCCTCCGGTGCCCCCCGGCTTCTCCGTGCTGGCCGTGGACGGTTCCCACATCGATGTCGACCGCCACAGCCCCGTCCGCTGCTATGTGATAAACCTGGGCACGGTCCGGTTACAGTATGGGGAGGACCCCGGGGCCTGGCTGGGGAGCCGGGCCCAGGTCTATTCCGAGCCCGATGAGCTGGAGTTGGCCGACCCCCGGGGCAGGGGCTTCGAGCCCGTAACGGGGGCTCTCCTGGGCATAAAGCGGGGCGTGGAGGAGTGCCGGGAGGTGGCCCGGATCGCCAAAGAGGAAAACGGCCCCCTCCCCACCCTGGCCCTGGTGGACGGCACGCTGGTCCTGTGGGGGCTGGCGGGGCGGGACTTCGACGGGTCCAAGAGCTATGTCCGGGAGGTTTTTCTGGACCGGGGCCTGTTTCCCGCCCTGGACGGGCTCCGGGAGCTGGGGAAGGGGGGGGGCTTTGCCCTGGCCAGCTATATCAGCCGCCCCCGCAGCACCGAGGTCCTGGATGCCCTTCGCATCGCCATCTGCCCCCACGAAACGGCCAATTGCGACGGGTACTGTCCCCGGGGGGCCCCGGCCGGGGAGTGTGAAAAATTGGCCGGGGTGGAGGACCGGGAGCTTTTCGCCCGGCTGCTGGAGCCCGGGGAGAGGTCGGCGAC
>JAZFUS010000058.1:0-2157 GCA_036447315.1 Dehalococcoidia bacterium | reverse complement strand
GAGAAGGGGGGAAACCTCCAGTCGTCATCGAATCCGGGGGCCACCGTATCCAGGTGGGCATTGAAGAGGAGTCCGGGCTCCCCGCGACCCCCCCGGTAGCGGCCGAGGTTGCTCACCCGGTTGGGGTGGGGCTCGAACTGCCGGACCTCCATCCCCAGGCGGCGCATGGCCCCGGCCAGGTGGTCGGCCAGGGGCTTTTCGAATTCCTCACTGGGGTTGACGCTGGGGATGCGCACCAGCTCCTGGAGGAAAGATATATATTCATCCCGCCGGCTTTCGATGTAGTCGAAGGCGGCGGCCCTCTCATCCGTTACCGACCCCAAACCGGCGGCCACCTGCTCCTCCACCGTGGAGGCGGTTTCCGGCGAAGCCGCGACCTCCTGCCATTTTCGCTCCAGCTCCACCATGCGAGCCCGTCCATAACCGCTCATGGCGCCTCCCTTCCGCATAACGACGGCACCGAGCATAAGCCCGTCGCCCCCGGGCTGTCAAGCCCGGGAGGGACCCGGCGGGGACGGCCCGGCGGCCCGGCGATATCATAACAAAAAATGACAAAAGAGGCCGGGTGTTCTGACGACGAACACCCGGCCTCACCACCTGCTCGGTGGTCCCCGAAGGGCGGCTTACATAGCTAGATATACAGGGGACTTCGATGTGTTGTCCCGGAGAAGCTCGTCGCCGCCAAAGGCCTTCTCTATCCGCGACACCAGCTCACCGGCGTCGAAGGGCTCCGTGAGGAAGCCTTCAGCACCCAGGTCCAGGCCCCGGACCCTGTCCGGCCCCGCCCCGCAGGTACTGACCATGATGATGGGGACCTCAGAGCACTGCCGGATACGCAGGCCAACCCCCAGGCCATCCAGCCCGGGCATCATGACGTCCAGCAGAACCAGGTCCGGAAGCTCCTCCTGGAGCACTGTGCTTAGCTCCCCATCCCTGTTTCTAAAGCTGGAGACCCGGCAGCCCCTCTCACCCAGGCCGTCCCCCAGGAATCTCAGCAACCTCGCGTCATCGCCCACGACAAGGATTTTCTTTCCCACCAGCATGATTCCGCTCCTCCTCCTTAGTTCCGGCCTCTCCGCCCCGGTCAGGACCCGTCCAGCCCGTTTCGTCCGGCTTAATTGCTCGGGTTGCGGTTACCCACCGGCCCCGCTTCGAAGGCCCATCGGCGTATCACGGCCCGCAGCCGGGCGACCAGCTCAGCCCCACCCACCCCGTCGGGTATATAGCCATCGATGCCCAGCGACTCCAGGTTCTCCCAGTTTATCTGTTTCCGGTCCACCAACAGGACCACCGGGATATCGCTGTTCTTGCGGATAAGGCTGCAGGCAGCTTCCGCCCCATCCACCAGGCAGTCCACGGCCGCCAGGTCAAACACCTGTTGCTTGAGCAGCGCCATCGCCTGGAGTCCATCCGAAGTGCTGCTCGCCTCTATCCCTTCGACAGCCAGGAACGGGCTCAGCCTTTCGATCGTTGATTCGCTTCCCAAAACCATAACTCTCATTTTCATCTCCTACCACAGTCTATAGCTAAGGGGCTAAAAACCAGTTAAGACCGGATGGGAAAGGCAAATAAGTGGTTACAAATTCCTTACAGTCGGTTAAACAAAACCACTCCCGGCGAGGAAAGGGTTGATGGGAACCTATCCGCGGCTTGACTGGGGACCATTCGGGCAACAAGAAGGGCCGGAGCCGCTGGCGGCTCCGGCCCTGTACCATCTACCATCAGGGAAGGCTATCCCGGCCCGGACCGGACCGGCTTCACCAGGGAGTAGCCGATGCCGGACTTGGTGAGGATGAGCTGTGGGTGGCTGGGGTCGGCCTCGATCTTCTCCCGGAGGCGGCGGATATGGACCTTGAGGCTGTCGGCGACGCCGGGATATTCCTCACCCCACACCGCCTCGGCGAGCCTGGAGTGGGTGGCCACGTGCCCCGCGTTTTTCATCAGGTGATGAAGGATTTCGCCCTCGGTGCGGGTGAGGTCCACCTCCCTCTCACCGTTGCTGAGCTGTCGGGTAGTGGGGTCGAAGCGCAGCGCCCCGCAGGTCAGGGGCGGCTCTTCCCCCGGGGGGCTTTGCCTGCGTATCAGGGACTTCACCCGCGCCAGGAGCTCCAGCTGCCTGAAGGGTTTGACTATATAGTCGTCCGCGCCCCACTCCAG
>JAZFUS010000057.1:0-2708 GCA_036447315.1 Dehalococcoidia bacterium | reverse complement strand
CTGGAGTGGGGCGCGGACGACTATATAGTCAAACCCTTCAGGCAGCTGGAGCTCCTGGCGCGGGTGAAGTCCCTGATACGCAGGCAAAGCCCCCCGGGGGAAGAGCCGCCCCTGACCTGCGGGGCGCTGCGCTTCGACCCCGCTACCCGACAGCTCATCAACGGTGAGAGGGAGGTGGACCTCACCCGCACCGAGGGCGAAATCCTCCATCACCTCATGAAAAACGCGGGGCACGTGGCCACCCACTCCAGGCTCGCCGAGGCGGTGTGGGGTGAGGACTATCCCGGCGTCGCCGACAGCCTCAAGGTCCATATCCGCCGCCTCCGGGAGAAGATCGAAGCCGACCCCAGCCACCCGCGGCTCATCCTCACCAGGTCCGGCATCGGCTACTCCCTGGTGAAGCCGGTCGGGACCGGAATGCCCCCGAGACAAACCTCCAATCCATCAACCAAATCAAGGAAATAATCGTCCTCCCCACAGCCTGAGCCCCGGCGAACAGGGCGCCCGCCTCAAATCCGCTGGGAAACCAAAGGGGCTTGACACGAATCCTCTGACCGTTCATAGTGTCACTACCCCACCGGGCTCAGCTTGCCGGAAGTGTCCCCAAAACCCTTTGAGTCGACAAATGTGGTCCATGCGGCCCTCCCCCCCAGGGGGACAGGGCGGCACCCCAGGCACTGGTGGCGGCGGAGGCCCGGGGGCGGCAACTTGCCATCCGGGGAGGGGAAATGAAGTGTATCTTGCTCGGCACGGGAACGCCCAGACCCGACCTGGACCGCGCGGGCCCGAGCCAGATTGTCCTGGCGGGAGAAGACGTATTTCTCATCGATTGCGGGCGCTGGGTGACCCACCGGCTTCTGAAGCTGGGAATCCCCTTCCAAAACATCCGCAACATACTCTTCACCCACCATCATTCCGACCACAACGTCAGTTTCTATGACATTCTCCTCACCGGATGGCTGGCGGGCCGAGACGTACCCGTTCAGGTCTATGGACCCGGGGGGACAAAGGCTTTCGTCAGACATATCCTCGGTGCCTATGAATACGATATCGGGATACGCAGGGACCGGGTAGAGCACCTGCCCAAAGAGGGTATCAAGGTCCAGGTCCTCGAGCGGGAGGACGGGACGGTCTACGAGCGAAACGGCATCAAGGTGTCCGCCTTTTCCGTGGACCATCGCCCCTTTTCTCCCGCCATCGGATACCGCTTCGACGGCGAGGGGAGGTCCATCGTGATCTCCGGGGACACCAGGCCGTGTGAAAACGTGGCCAGGATGTCGCAGGGGGTGGACGTGTTGATTCACGAGGCCTACCAGCCGAGATACCAGGCGGAGCGCGCCAGGCACGACGCCGATTTCGCCTCGCGCCTCAAGGCACTCCAGGGGTATCATACGTCGACCGTGGAAGCGGCGGCCATCGCCGCCGGGGCCAACGTAAAAAAACTGGCCCTGACCCACCTCATGCCACCCCCCGGCCCCGGGGTGGACGAGGACGACTACATAGCGGAGATGAAGCCCATCTACCCCGGGCCCATAGTCGTGGGGAAGGATTTAATGGAGCTCTGATATTCCTCCGGTGGTATAGCCACCTGTGTGGGAAGGGGAAATATGGAAAGCAACGTGGAAGATTTGATCCGAAGAGCCGCCAGGGATTCGACGGCCAGCCGCTACGCCATCGCCCTGACCGGCGCCGGGATCTCCACCGAGTCGGGAATCCCCGACTTTCGAGGGCCCTCAGGGGTCTGGACCCGGGACCCCGAGGCTGAAAAAAGGGCCTACCAGACCTACTCCAAGTTCATGGCGGACCCCAAGCAATATTGGGAAGACAGACTGAGCCAGCCCTCCCTGCTGGGAAACATGCGAGAGCTGTCTCCGAACCCCGGCCACCGGGCCCTGGCCGATTTGGAAGCGGCGGGAATCCTGAAATGGGTTATCACCCAGAATGTGGACAATCTACATCGGAGGGCGGGCAGCAACAATGTCCTGGAGTATCACGGCAACGCCTTCAAGCTCCGGTGCGCTTCCTGCAACGCCAGGTATGATGGGGAGGAGTATGACCTGGCACGCCTGTGGGAGGAGGGGAAATTGCCGCCCCTATGCAGGAAATGCGGGGGTGTGCTCAAGGGAGACGTGGTCCATTTTCAGGAGGCCATTCCGGCCGACGTAGCCCGCCGGAGTCTGGAGGAGGCGGGGAAATGTGACCTTATGCTTATCTGTGGGACTTCAGCCGTGGTCTATCCCTTTGCCAACCTGCCCAGAGCCGCCAGGGAGCGGAGCGCGGTCACCATTATCGAGATAAACGCGGAGCCGACTCCCCTGACCAGTGAGGGAATATCGGACTATTTGATCCAGGGAAAAACCGGCGACATTCTGCCCCAATTAGCGGGTGAGGTCAAAAAACTTCTGGACGCGCGCCGCTGAACATTTCGGCCGCGGCGTTTCAGGAGCCATTTTTGCTTAACAGCGCGAAAATCTCCCCGGCCATCAGCTCGGCTTTTTTGGGTCCCATGAGCAATTCCCCCGACACCTTGCTCCACTTCGCCAGTTCCTTCCCGTCGTCCTGGGTGATGCTCTGGGGAGTTTTCTTTAAATGGGCGCTGATCTGCCTGTCCAGGAACTTCTGCGAGTCCTTTGAGAGGTATTTTTCGCAGATGGTCAGAATGTCACCGTATATTGAATCCATGGTTTACCTCCAGCAACGCAAAACTA
>JAZFUS010000056.1:0-4457 GCA_036447315.1 Dehalococcoidia bacterium | reverse complement strand
CTGGTGGCCACCCCCCTGGCATTGGCCGCGGTCTGGCTGGGCAACCCCTGGTTCGCCCTGCTGGTGGCCCTGGTGGTCCTCCTGGCCTGCCGGGAGTTTTACCGCATGGCCCTGGGGGCCCGGGACCGCGGCCTCGGCCGCCTGGGCACGGGCCTGGCCCTGGGACTCGCGCTGACCCCCCTCTATCTCCCCGGCCGGCCCTTCCTCCTCATCGCGGCGGCGACCCTGCCCCTGGCCTGGCTGGCCCTCTCCGCCCCCAGGCGGGATATCCCGCGCCGCTGGGTGTGGACCCTGGCGGGCGCCCTGTATACCGGCTGGCTGCTTGGCCACCTGGTAGGCCTCAGGGACCTGGGGGACAGCGGCCGGGAGTGGGTGCTCCTGGCCCTCCTGGTCACCTTCAGCTCCGATACCGCCGCCTTCTTCGGGGGCCGGGCCCTGGGGCGCCATCCCATGGCCCCGGCCATCAGCCCGGGAAAGACCTGGGAGGGGGGGGTGGCCGGCCTCCTGGGCGGGATAGCCGCCGGCCTTTTGCTGAATTATCTGCTGGCCCTTCCCCTGTCGCCCGGGCAGGCCGTCCTCCTGGGCGCCCTGGTGAGCATCGCGGGCCAGCTGGGGGACCTGGCCGAGTCCATGCTCAAGCGACGGGCCGGGGTCAAGGACTCGGGGGGGCTGCTGCCCGGGCACGGCGGCATCCTGGACCGGATGGACAGCGTTGTTTTCACCGGCCCGGTCGTGTATTATCTTGTAGTGTGGCTGGGATGAAGCAACTGGTTATCCTGGGCTCCACGGGCTCCATAGGCCGTCAGACCCTGGAGGTGGTGCGGTCCCTCTCCGGCGATTTTCGGGTTCTGGGACTGGCGGGGGGAAGGAACACCGGGCTTCTCTCCCGGCAGGTGGCGGAGTTCGGCCCCCGGTTTGTCTGCTACCAGGGCGGGGGTGCCAAGCCCCCCGGGGAGCGGGTATCCCTGGAGGAATTGGCCTGTAGCCCGGAGGCGGACATAGTCATGGTGGCCACCTCGGGCAGCGTGGGCCTGGCCCCCACCCTGGCCGCCATTCGGGCGGGGAAGGCCGTTGCCCTGGCCAACAAAGAAGTCCTGGTCATGGCCGGAGAGGTGGTCATGGCCCAGGCCCGCCTCCACCGGGCCCGGATCATGCCGGTGGACAGTGAGCACAGCGCCATCTGGCAGTGCCTGCGTGGGGAGGGGAGGGGGTCGGGGCGGAGGGGGGCCCGGATATTCCTGACCGCCTCGGGGGGGCCCTTTCGCTCCCGCTCCCGGGAGGAGCTGGCCCGGGTGACCCCCCGGGAGGCCCTGGACCATCCCACCTGGAAGATGGGGAAGAAGGTGACCATAGATTCCGCGACCCTGATGAACAAGGGGATGGAGGCCATAGAGGCCCACTGGTTTTTCGATATTCCCTGGGAGGACATACAGGTGCTCATCCACCCCGAGAGCATTGTCCACTCCCTGGTGGAGTTCCCGGACGGGTCGGTCAAGGCCCAGCTGGCCGCCCCCGATATGAGGCTGCCCATACAGTATGCCCTGACCTATCCCCGGCGCCGGTCCAATCCCGGGCTGCCCCGCCTGGACCTGGCCCGGCTGGGGGCCCTCCACTTCGAGGCCCCGGACCTGGAACGGTTCCCCTGTCTGCGCCTGGCCCTGGAGGCCGGGAGGGCGGGCGGCACCTGTCCCGCCGTGCTCTCGGCGGCCGATGAGGTGGCCGTGGAGCTGTTCGAGGACCGCCACATCGGCTTCCTGGGCATCCCCAGGCTGGTGGAAAAGGTCCTGGAGGGGCACGACCCCATCCCGCATCCCAATCTGGAGGATATAATGTCGGTGGATGCCTGGGCCCGGGATAAGGCCCGGGACCTGGTATCCTCGGAGGGTTCAACATGGCAACCATAATGGCAGGCGCTCTACCAATCGTAGCCCTGGTGGGGATTGTGATCCTGATTGTCGTAGTCCATGAGATGGGTCACTTCTTCACCGCCAAGCTCTCCGGGGTCAAGGTGGAGGAGTTCGGTATTGGCTATCCACCCCGGGTCTTCAAGGTGCAGCGGGGCGAGACCATATACTCCTGGAACCTCCTGCCCTTCGGGGGTTTCGTCCGCATGGTGGGCGAGGAGGACCCCAGCGAGCCCCGGAGCCTGGCCGGTAAAAGCGTGGGCATCCGGGCCATGGTGCTCTCCGCCGGGTCCATCATGAATGTCCTCCTCCCCATACTGCTGTTCACCGGGAGCTTCATGATTCCCCGGGATATCGCCATCGCCGATGTCCGGGTGGAAGCCGTGTCCCCCGGCTCCCCGGCGGAGGGAGCCGGATTTCAGCCCGGGGACGTGGTCCGCGAGCTGAACGGGCGCCCCATCCGCAACACGGGCGACATATTCTATCAGGTCCAGCTTCACCTGGGCTCCCCGGTGACGATGGTGGTGGAGAGGGAGGGGCGCCCCGTGACGTTACGGGCTACCCCCCGCTTCTCCCATCCCGCCGAGCAGGGGGCCCTGGGCATCGAGATAATCCAGGAAAACATGACCATAGGGACCGAGTCCTATCCCATATGGCGGGCCGTCCCCATGAGTGTACGCACCCTGGGGGAGACCTTCATACTGTTCCGCAACGAGGTGACCGGCTGGATCGTGGGCGAGAAGTCGCCGGTGCTGGCGGGGCCCGTCGGCATCGCGCAGCTCGCCGGCCAGGTGGCCGAGGCCGGCCCCAGCCCCCTGCTCGCCTTCGCCGCCTTCATCAGCATAAACCTGGCCATCATCAACCTGCTGCCCATCCCGGGGCTGGATGGGGGAAGGCTGATCTTCGTGGCCCTGGAGGCCGTGAGGCGCGGCAAAAGGATATCCCCCAAGCGGGAGGGGATGGTCCACCTCATCGGCTTTGGCGTCCTCATCACCGGCATTCTCCTGATCACCTATTTCGATATCATGCGGATCATCCGGGGGGAGAGTCTCTTCCCATGATCCACCGCCGGGCCTCCAGACCCATCTCCATCGGCGGGGTGAGGGTGGGGGGAGACGCCCCCATCGTGGTCCAGTCCATGACCAGGACCGATACCCGGGATATCCCGGCCACCCTGCGCCAGATAGCCGAACTGGCCGAGGCCGGCTGCGAGCTGGTCCGGGTGGCCGTGCCCGATAGTGAGGCGGCCGGGGCCCTCCCGGAGCTCAAACGCCAGAGCCCGGTGCCCCTGATCGCCGATATCCATTTCGACTACCGCCTGGCCCTGGAGGCCCTGGGGGCCGGGATGGACGGCCTGCGCCTCAATCCCGGAAACATCGGGGGGCCTGAGCGGGTGAAAAAGGTGGTGCGGGCGGCCGGAGAGAGGGGGGTGCCCATCCGCGTCGGGGTCAACGCGGGCAGCATGCCCGCCCGGGCCGCCGGCGATACCCTCCCCCAACGGATGGTGGCGGCGGCCCTGAAGCAGATAGCGCTCCTGGAGAGCCTGGACTTCGATCTCATCAAGGTGTCGCTCAAGGCCTTCGATGTGCCCACCACCGTCGAGGCCTACAGGCTCATGGCCCAGAGGGCGCCCTACCCCCTTCACCTGGGCATCACCGAGGCCGGCATTCCGCCGGCGGGCTCCATCCGCAGCGCCGTGGGCCTGGGTATAATGCTCTGGGAGGGCATCGGCGACACCATCCGGGTCTCCCTGACCGCGGCCGATCCCCGGGAGGAGGTGGAGGCCGCCTACGAGATACTCAAAAGCCTGGACCTGCGGGAGCACGGCCCCACCCTGGTGAGCTGTCCCTCCTGCGGGCGCTGTGAGTCCGATTTCATCCCCCTGGCCCGGGCGGTGGAGGAGAGGCTGCGGGCCATCAAAGAGCCCGTCAAGGTGGCGGTGATGGGCTGCGAGGTCAACGGCCCCGGCGAGGCCCGGGATGCCGACGTGGGCATCGCCTGCGGGCGGGGGCGGGGGGTAATCTTCCGCAAGGGTCAGAAATTGCGGACCGTGCCCGAGGCCGAGTACCTCGGCGCGCTCATGGCCGAGGTGGAGGGGCAATTGACCGGTAAACCTCAGAAGGAAGCACACCACGCCCGGTCTTGAATCGCACGGCGCGAGGCCGGCGGAGCGGGAAAGACCCGTGGCCCGGGCTTGAGTTGCCACGCCGTGCATGGGTCTGGAAACGTCACTCAGTACGATATTGATGGCAATTTACCGACTCCCTAAGGAAATGACCCAATAACCAATTTACGAAAAAGGACAAAGAATGCGTTTCTCAAAGCTTTTCGGTAAGACCCTGCGCCAGGTGCCCTCGGAGGCGGACACCGCCAGCCACCAGCTCCTCCTCCGGGCGGGCATGGTCCACCAGTTGGCGGCGGGGGTCTACTCCTACCTCCCCCTGGGCTGGCGGGTCCTCAAGAAGATCGAAAACATCGTCCGGGAGGAGATGGACCGGGCCGGGGGCCAGGAGCTCCTGATGCCCGTGCTCCAGCCCGTGGAGCTCTGGGAGG
>JAZFUS010000055.1:0-5671 GCA_036447315.1 Dehalococcoidia bacterium | reverse complement strand
GGCTCCGGGGCCTTAACAGCCCGGGCTCTCCCTGAAGCACCCGGGGGATGGAGTTGATGAGCTTGGCCACTGTGGCTATATCGCCGGGAATGCCCCGGGGAATCCGGGTCCGCAGGCTGGGTTCCCCTTCGATATATATTTCATCGACAGGTCTCCTGGCTCCCACATACATTTGGAGCTCCAGGGTGATCACGGCGGCATCACCTTTCTTACCCACGGCTATCATCCTTAGCCCCGCCACCTCGCCTTTGCTCACCTTAACATAGGGGGTTTGAACGTCCCTGTCGGATATTACCGGATCGGTGCTTTCCGAGATTGAGTCCAGTTTCCATCCCATTCCTTCAGCCACGTAGGCTACGGACTCGGCCAGGCCCAGGTGACCCAGGGCGTTCCTCCCTACCAGGTCCCGGAACTCCGCCTCAGCCATCCCGGCTCCCACCTTCTTTTGCAGGGGTTCCCGCCTTTTTCCGGCATCAAGAATTCTCCTGGCCTCTATCCTGGTGACCCTTGAACAGACGCTGGCCATGGTAACCACAAGCTCGTCCAGAACGAAGCCGGGATTAACGCCGGTCCCCAGGATCCTGACGTTATGGCTTTGGGCCAGCCGGTGGATTCTATCGGCCCAGTCCGGGTGGTGATACCAGGGAAAGGAAAGCTCCTCACACGATGAGACCACATTCACGCCGGCCCGGGCCAGTTGCTCCAATTGAGGAAAGACCTGCTCCAGGCGAGACGATGTGGTGAGCAGGGCCACCAGGGGCCCGGTCCCGGCCGGGACCTGTGCCGGCTGGTCGCTCACGGCGATCCCCCGCAGTGAATCCACTCCGGTCAGGTCTCCCAGGTCCCTGCCCGCCTTCTCCGGGTCGGTGTCGATGGCGCCGACCAGGAGGATGTCGCGTCTTTGAGCAGCGGCCCGGGCCGTTTCCAGGCCGATAGCCCCCACCCCGTAGAGAATGACCCGGGCGTTCATACAGCCTCCTGACGAAAGAAGTATAGCCACTGGAGTTGAGGGCGGCTCGGCCGGCCCGGAGAGCCGGAGGCCTTAACTCACATGGCTCAATGCCTGTTCCGCAACATCAACGCCAACGAGCTCGTTCCAGGCTGAAAGCAGCCGGCGCGTGATTGGCCCCGGGACGGGTTTGCCCAGGGGTCTGGTGTTCAGCCTGGCGACAGGCAGCATGACGAAACTGGTGGCGCTGATAAAGACCTCGTCGGCATTGTATAGATCGTAAACACCCAGGTCGGTTTCCAGGGTCTCTATGCCCAGCCCATGAGCCAGGTCCAGGATTGTTGCCCGGGACATGCCCTCGAGGATATCGTTAGTCGTCGGGCTCAGCAGCTTTCCCGCCTTAACCATGAACAGATTGCTGGTACTGCCTTCGGTAACATGGCCATCGACATCCAGTAACAGAGAGTATGCATTCGGGTCGACACTCTTGGCCTCGACGTCAGCCAGGGCATAGTGAGCCCGGCTATAGAGTTTTGCCTTGGGGTCCAGGCACTGGGCCGGCAGCGCCCTGTGCAGGGCGACCACCAGGTGGATCCCCTCGGCATACCGGCGGGCAAAACCCCCGAAGGGGATGGGGGTACAATAAACCAGCACCGTGGGCTTCAAAGGGGTTTTGAAGCGGTCTTCGCCGGGGGTGCCCACCCATCGCACCATATAATCGTCGTTGGGAGCCAGGAGTTGCTGGTTCCGCTTGAAAACCTCCTGGGCAATGCCAAGGACCTGTTCCGGCGTGAGGCCCAGGTCGACGCGCAGGTAATGAAGAGAGCGGAAAAACCTGGCGACATGGTCCTCCCACTTGAAAGGCCGGTGGCCGAAGGTCCGGGCAACATCGAAGGCGGCATCTCCATTCATAAAGCCGCGGTCGTATATTGAGATTCTGGCTTCGCTCTCCCTGATATACTCCCCGTTAAAATAGGCGATTCTTTCTGACATCCGGGGACCTCCTTCACCCGGGAGCCCTGGCCGGGATTTCTCCACGGGACCACCCCTGGCCTATAGTCTGTTCTATACTATACCAGGCCCTGACCTGTCAAGATGATCCCCCCCGCCCGCTTCCCTTGGGGGCCGCCCGCTTCCCTTGGGGGCCGCCCGCTTTCCTGGGATTGACTGCCCGGTGCCTTAGGTGTATACAGGTGGTTATAGCGAATATGAGCCGGGGTGAATTTATTTCGGGGGCTAGGGGTAACCCGGGGAATAGAGGTCAGTTTGGAGTAGGGGACTGTGTGATACCAGTTTCTTCTATGGGAAAGTGGTTACCGTCGATGATGATTTCTCCACGGCTGAAGCTGTCGCTATCGGCGGCGGCAGGTTTCTGAAAGTGGGCGGGAACGCCGAGGTCCGTGCCCTGGCCGGACCGGATACCGAGCAAAGGGACCTGGGGGGAAAGACGGTTGTTCCCGGTTTCGTGGATAGCCATCCCCATGTGATCTCTCACGGAATCGCCAGGGTAGCAGCCGTCCCTCTCATGGGGTTACGCTCTATCGAGGACATCAAGAAGCGCATCTCGGAAAAGGTAGAGAAGACACCGCCCGGTGAGTGGGTGGTGGCAGCACCGGTGGGCGACCCACCCGATTACTTTCACCTTCCCGAAACTCTACGGGAGGGGAGGTGGCCAACCTGCCGGGACTTGGACGAGGTCTCTCCCCATAACCCCGTGTATGTCGCGTCCCCTCTTTTATGGGCACCCCATCCCGCGATACTTAATAGCCGTGGCCTGAAGCTGCTGGGGGTCACCAGGGATACACCCTCGGAGGAGAACGGCACCGAAATAGTGAAAGACGCGGAAACGGGCGAACCCAACGGTCAGCTTCACAGGATGCACCGGTGGAACTATGGCTCTCTATACTGGAAATTGATGGCGCAGCTTCCGTCCCCTACGTTTGAGCAGATGATGGATGGGTTCAGGGCCGAGCTCAAAGTTTTTAATGCGGCCGGGGTAACTACCGGCTACGAATGCCACGCCACCACACCGGGACAGTTACTGCTCTGCAGGGAGCTGTGGTCCAGGGATGAGCTGACCGTGAGGGTATGCTTTGCCTATGAAGTCGATGTAAAAAAATCCCTGGCCCAGATCGAGAGCTGGATGAAGGACCTGGCCCATGCCACCGGTTCCGGCTTTGGGGATGACCGGCTCAAGATAGGCGGGGTAACGGTATCCCTGGACGGACCGTCACAACTCGGTGTATCCGTGATGAATAAGCCCTATCTCGACCCCTATGGAAAGTCCACCTCAGGGGTGCAGGAGGTCCCCACGGAGAAATTTAAAGGGATCGCCCTGCTGGCAGCCAGGAACAATTTGCGCATGAACGTTCAGGTCGGCGGGGATAAAGCCACCGACATCGCTCTGGAGGCCTATGAAGAGGTGAACCGTCAGTTTCCTCTAAAGGACAGGCGTTGGGTGCTTCAGCACATTCAACACCCCAGTCAGGGGAATATCGATAAATGCAGGGAGCTGGGGATCGTTATCACTACCTGTTCCAATTTTGAGTTTAGCAAGGGGACGGAGACCTACGTAAAAAGGTTGGGTGGAGACTATTGCGACAGGGCCATACCGCTGAGACGGTGGTTGGATGCCGGTGTCCTGGCCGCGCAAAGCACCGATGGCGCCCATTACGAGCCCATGTTTTCGTTGTGGCAGTCCTTAAAAAGGGTGGACGGGAGGACCGGCAAGAGCCTCATGACCCCCGATAAAGAGATCACGCGAGAGGAGGCCCTCAGGATGTACACCATAAACGGGGCTCGGGTACTTTTCTGGGAAGATAAACTGGGCTCGATAGAGGCCGGCAAATTGGCCGACCTGGTCGTGCTGGACCATGACATATTGACCTGTCCCCTGGATGAGATAAGGGATACGGGGGTGCTGATGACCATGGTCGGCGGGGAAGCGGTCTATGAAGGTAGCCGGAGGTCATAGTCGGATGCCGGTTAAAAAGGGGGGGAAACGTATGGGCTATTCCATCTTTGACGAGACCATTGTGGACATGGCCTGGCCCGAAATTGAGAGGGTGGCGGGGGAGGGAGCCATAGTCCTGCTGCCGACGGGAGTTATCGAGGAGCATGGTCCGCACCTGGGTCTAGGCGTAGATATCTATTGCAGCTACCTCACCTGCAAACTCACCAGGCGCGAGCTGGAGGCCAGGGGCATAAAGACCCTTATCACTCCGCCCTACTATTGGGGAATTAACAATGCCACCGGCTCCTTTCCCGGCTCCTTCACGGTCAGGAAGGAGACGATGAAGGCCGTCCTCTACGATATACTGGCATCACTGCAGCGTTGGGGCCTGACCTATGTATTCAATATCAACTGGCATGGTGAACATCACCATAACATAGCCATACTGGAGGCCATAAAGGAGGCACGGACCGACACCGGAATCAGGGCTTATTGCGTTCTCCAGGACCTCCATGCCCGACGTTTCGGGCTTTCCGGCCGGGAGGACCACGTTATCATTCAGAAAAGCCCTCCTCCACCGGAGCCCGCTCCTAAACACATCGAAGTCCACGCCGGCGCAGTGGAGACGGGCATAATGTTGAATTACTTTCCCGACCAGGTCGATGCCGAGATGGCCCGAGCCCTCAAATCCACGGACCTCACTTTCCAGGACCTGGCGGCATGGAGGCGGGGATGGAGGGACGGCAGAAAGGTAACCCCTTTGGGCTACTTTGGGGACCCGGCAGGCTTTGACCCGGAGGCCGGCCGGCAGCTAATTGAAGGTAAAGCCAGGGGTTTGGCCGATGTTATCGAGGGTTTCATGGAGGGAAGCTACCAGCCGCCGGAGACCCCTTAGAGGATAACTCCCCCACCCCTTGACAGCCTGCAAAGGGACGAATATAATTGGCGCGAAATTCAGTTATGCAAAGTGAGCGTGAACGGTAGACATACTGGCGGTTTCGATACGGCAGTCAAATATGGCACATATATAGGATAACCGGCCGGCATAGCCGTGTGCCGACTCGCAGGGCATCCGGCGAGAGGCGGGGCCTCAAAGCCCCGGAATGGGTAAACCGATGGGAGACGCGGCACCCCCAGGTAACCTGGGCAGCGGCTACTTCGACAGGATCTCGGGGTTCAGCCGGAACGCCAAGCTCTACATGGTCCACTTTATGTTCATGGCGTTCCGCATCGGGGCGTGGGAGGTAGTGTTCAGCCTCTACCTGCTGGACCAGGGCTTCAGCACCACCTTTGTGGGGGCCAGGATCTTCGTACAGTGGTTCACCATAGCCATCGTAGCCTTCTTCGCCGGGAAGCTATGCGACAGAATCGGTCGCCGGCTCAGCTTCATTATCGGCGACGCCGTGGGAGCCTTTCTCAGCATATTTCTCGTGTTCGCCCTCGATGCGCCTCTGATCATGGCCCTCAGTGTTATGATGGGAATCTTTGGCGCCGTCCACATGGTGGCCGAGGACCCGTGGATGATGGAGAACAGCACCGGCCGGGAGCGGATCTATCTCTTCGGCGTGGCCCAGGGGACCGGGCGCATCGCCATGATGATGGGCGCCCTGATGGCCGGATTCGTTCCGATAATGCTGTCCCCAGGTGCCCATGTGAGCGCCGGCGCCTACCGCGTGGCCCTGCTGATCGGCGTAGGTATCTGGGTTGGCTCCCTGGTCCCGGCCTTCATGTTCCGCGAGCGAACGGACATATTGAAAACCCTCAGGTCG